>NZ_JBHRYH010000046.1:0-285908 GCF_042648905.1 Vogesella amnigena
CGTAGCGTGGCTTGAGCTGCGGTGTACGCCAGGCCGGCTGCCAGGTTTCGTGGTGTTTGAGCCCGTGCTTGAAGAGGCTCCAGAAGGAATAACGGTTTGCCATGGACGTGTCCGTGTTCAAGTGCCAGTGTGGGAACATTCTTGGCGACTTGGCCCGGTATCGATAGCTTGCAGCAGACGAGCACTTGTTGATTTACGACAAGGCGCAGTGACAGCGAGGCTGTCATGGGGGCGGGGTTCGCTCAGCTCCTGGCTGGCAGCAGTGGCGCCACCCACAGCCGCAACAGCAGCGCGGCGCTGGCGGCGCAGCCAGCGCCCACGGCAAAAGCGGCAAACGGCGACACATGCTGGTACAGCTCACCGAACAGCAGCGAAGCCGGCAGCAGGCAGATGCCGGCCACCAGGTTGAACCAGCCGAAGGCGGTGCCACGCTGCTGCGCAGGCGCAATATCGGCCAGCAACGCTTTTTCCACGCCCTCGGTGGCGGCCAGGAACAGGCCGTAGGCGACAATCAGCAGGTACAGCGGCCAGCCGCCGTGGGTGAGGCTGCCCAGCAGCAGGTAGATCAGCGCGTAGCTGCCGTAGCCGGCCAGCAGCAGGCGCATGCGGCCAACCTTGTCCGACAGCGCCGCCAGTGGCGTACCGAACAGCATGGCCACCGCCGACACCGCCGCCCACAGCAAGGGCACCTCGGCCTGCGGCACACCCAGCTCGCTGGCGCGCAGCAGCAGGAACATATTGGATGAATTGCCCAGCGTGAACAGCGCCAGCACCAGCAGGTAGCGCCGCATCACCAGCGGCAGGCTGCACCAGCGCCAATCGAAGCCACCCGTGCGGGCAAGCGGCGCCTGTGGCGGCTCGCGCAGCAGCAGCGACAGCCCCAGACACAGCAGCGCCGGCACGATGGACCACTGGAACACCTGCCGCAGCGGCACGCCACCGGCCAGCAGCGCCGCCGCCAGCAAAGGGCCGACTACCGCACCGGCATTGTCCATCGCCCGGTGCAGGCCGAAGGCCAGCCCGCGTCGCGACGGTTCGACACTGGCCGCCAGCAGCGCATCGCGCGGCGAGCTGCGCAGGCCCTTGCCGATGCGGTCGGCAAAGCGGATGGCCAGCAACCACGGCCAGCTGGAAATGAAGGCGATCAGCGGGCGACCAAAACCGGCCAGCGCATAACCGCAAACGATCCACGGCTTGCTGCGGCCGTAGCGATCCAGCATCACCCCGGAAAACAGCTTGAGCAGGCTGGCGGTAGCTTCGGCAATGCCTTCGATCAGCCCCAGTACGCGTGGCCCGGCCATCAGCACCGAAGACAGGTACAGCGGCAGCAGCGGGTACAGCATGTCACTGGCACTGTCGTTGAGCAGGCTGATCAGCCCCAGCAGCCAGACAGTACGCGGCAGGCTGCGCAGCGCGGCCAGCATGTGGGCTTACTCCGGCCCTGCGCCGGGCTTGCGCGGCAACTCGCCCAATCGCAGCCCCTCCGGCACCGGTCGATGCTTGCCCTGCCCCAGCCGCTGTGCCTTGTAGATGCCGGAATGGCCGGAACACAGGTAGCTCACCACGCAGGCCAGCGCGGCGTAGATGCCGATATCACTGCCGAACAGCTCCATCGCCATCAGCGTGGAGGCTAGCGGGGTGTTGGCCGCACCGGCGAATACCGCCACGAAGCCGACGCCAGCCAGCAGCGGCAGCGGCAACTGCAGCAGCGGTGCCAGTGCATTGCCAAGCGTGGCGCCAATGTAGAACAGCGGCGTCACCTCGCCGCCCTTGAAGCCACTACCCAGCGACAACACCGTCAGCGCCAGCTTGGCAGCAAAATCGTAAGGCGCCAGCGGCTGCTGGAACGCCTCGACCATGGTGGGAATACCCAAGCCCAGATAACGATCCAGTGGCAGTGCCCAGGCCAGCACCGCCAGCAGTAGGCCGCCGGCCAGCGGCCGCAGCGGCGCGTAGGCGATCCAGCGCTTCATCTGCGCCGACAGCGCATGGGTGGCATCGGCGAACAGCTTGCCGGCCAGGCCGAACACCGCGCCGGCCAGCAACATGGCGGCCAGCCCCCAGGCGCTAACCGCCGGGATATGCGGTACCAGATAGTGGCTGTGCTGCACGCCCCACAGCAGGCTGACCTGATCTGCCAGGATCGCCGCCAGCATGCACGGCAGAATCGCGTCGTAACGCAGGCGGCCGATGGCCAGCACCTCCAGCCCGAATACCGCGCCGGCCAGCGGCGTGCCGAAAACGGAGGCAAAGCCGGCGCTGATGCCGGCCATCAGGATGATGCGGCGATCCTCATGCTGCAGGCGGAACAGGCGGGTGAGCTGGTCGGCCAGCGCGCCCCCCATCTGCACCGCGGTGCCCTCGCGCCCTACCGAGGCGCCGAACAGGTGCGAGATCACCGTGCCTCCCAGCACCAGCGGTGCCATGCGCAGCGGAATCACCTTTTTCGGGTCGTGAATCTCGTCGATCAGCAGATTATTGCCGGCCTCCACCTGCTGGCCGTAGCGCAGGTACAGCCAGCCGACGGCAAAGCCGGCCAGCGGCAGCAGCCAGATCAGCCAGCGCGATGCCTCGCGGGTGGCGGTGGCCCACTCCAGGGAAAACAGGAACAGCGCCGAGGCGCTACCGGCCAGCGCCGCCACCGCGGCAGACAGCAGCAGCCACTTGCCGATATACGGTAGTAGCGGCACGGGTTCCGGATGGATCGGGTGAACGGGGTGCGTCATGTTCGGGTGTTGCCAGCGGATTTTATCGATGCGGCAGTGTAGCCCAGCCGCATGGCAAGCGACCACTCTGCCCGGCTGTCATTGCCGGCCGGCCGCCAATGCGGCCAACGTTGCCGGATCGTTGGCATTGGCAAACGCCGCCGCGTCAGCAAACGGCACTTCCACCACCCGCTGCGTGGCCAACCAGCCGCGAATGCTGCGCTGGCCGCCAGCCAGATACGGCGCCACGCTGGCCAGCACGTCCACCTTGAGCAGCAGGCAGGCCGGCTGCGGGCCCTGCGGCGTTACTGGCAGAGCGATGTCGGCGCCGCTGACTGCCAACGCCGCCACCAGTGTGGCAGATAAATCCAGCGGCAAATCCGGCGTATCGCACGGCGCCAGCTGCAGCAGCGTGATATGTGGAGGCAGCTGCTCTGCCGTCGTGGCCAGTGCAGCCAGCGGGCCCATGCCCTGCCAGGCGGCGGCATCGGTCCACAGCGGCAGGCCGAAGCGGCGGTAGTCGTCCAGGCTGCGGTTGGCGCTGATTGCCAGCCAGCCCAGCTGCGGCGCCAGTCGCGCCAGCACGTGTGCGGCCAACGGTTGGCCACATAACGGCAACATACCCTTGTCCTGCCCGCCCATGCGGCGGCCCTCGCCGCCGGCCAGCAGCAAACCGCCCAGTTCTTGCGGCCCGTTCAATTTCATCATGTTGCCTCCTGTGGCCAGGCCAGCTCACGCCGGCTGTCGAATACCCGCTCGCTGCCATCAATGGGGTCGGTAAAGGCAATGCGCCGCGCCAGCAGCGCCAGCGGGCGGCTGAAATCATCCGTCGCCTTGTCGTTATGGAATACCGGATACCACGGGTCGTTGGCGATGGCGATGCCCAGCGCCGCCAGGTGCGCGCGCAGCTGGTGCTTCTTGCCGCTGCCCGGTGTCAGCCGGTACTGCGCCCAGTCGCCGTGCCGCTGCAGCAGCTCGATCAGTGTGTCGCTATTCGGCTCGCCGGCCACCTCGCGCATCACGAAGCCGCCCGGAAGCTCCTCCAGCCGGCTGCGATGCTGTAGCGGCAGCGCGAGGTCGGTGCGATACGGTGCAATCGCCTCGTAGCACTTGTATACCGCCCGCGCCTCGAACAGCCGCTGGTAGGCGCCGCGCGCCGCCGGCTCCAGGCAGAACAGCATCACGCCGGCGGTTTCGCGATCCAGGCGGTGGATGGGCGAGGCGTCGGCCAGCGCCGGGTCGCGCCGCAAGCGGGTAAGCACGGTTTCGTGCAGGTGGCGGCCACCGGGCACGCAGGCGAGGAAATGCGGCTTGTCCACCACCAGCAGCCTGTCATCGCGGTAGAGGATGTCGATATCGAACGGCACCGGCGACTCCGCTGCCACGCTGCGGAAGTACCACAGCCGCTGGCCCGGCCGGAACGGCGCATCAGCCGGCAGTGGCTGGCCGGCGTCATCCCACAGCTCGCCTGCGGCCAACCTTTGCTGCCAGCTGTCCGCCACGTGGGTAAAACGCTGCGTGAGGTAGGCCAACAGGCTGGGCCATGCCTCGTGCGGCAGCACCACGCAGCTGGCATGTACACCGTCGCGCGGCGGTAAAGGGCAGGATCGAACTGACACGCATACTCCATCGGGTTCCCGCACAGCGGGCGCAAGGCGGCCATTTTAGCGGATAATGCCGGCTTACTCTTTTTGCCGGATGGCCGCCATGAAACATACCCCGCTCAGCGAACAGGATTACCAGCGCCTGGAAACCATCCTGCAGCGCTTTGCTGCCCAGGGCGCAATGAACCTGGAGCAGCTGGACGGCTTTCTGGCCGCACTGCTGGCCGGCCCCGAGTCGCTGCCGCCGCAGGACTGCCTGCCGCTGATTCTGGGCGAGGCCTTCGACGACGACGACGCCTTCCACAACCCCAAGGAGCTGGAACGCTTCGCGCGGCTGGTCAGCGGCCACTGGCACGACATAGCCCATGCGCTGCAGCACGACGACTTTGCCCCGTGGCTGACCGCCGATGCCAACGGCGAAGTGCACGGCCACGACTGGGCGGAAGGTTTCTACCAGGGCATGCAGCTGATGGCCGAAGACTGGCAGCTGCTGTTCGACGATGCCGACAACGCCCCGGCGCTGGCGCCGATTCTGGCACTGGCCTTCGAACGCCACCCGGACCCGGAAATGCGCCCCTTCATCGACGGCGCCAGCCGCGAGCAGAAAGACGCCTGGCTGGGCGAAATCGGCAGCGCGGTACCGGCCATTCACCGCTTCTTCGCCGACATCCGCGCCCGCATCGCCGCCGAGATCGAAGCAGACGAAGCCTGAGCCCTCTGCTCTACCTCTGCACAAGGACCCGCCATGAGTGACGTTGCCGCCTTCTGGAACCAGCGCTTTATCAAGCCGGAATACGCCTACGGCGATGCGCCGAATGATTTTCTGCGCGAACAGGCCGGCCTGCTCGCCCCCGCCAGCCGGGTGCTGAGCCTGGGCGAGGGCGAAGGCCGCAATGCGGTGTACCTGGCTGGTCTCGGTCACCAGCTCACTGCGGTGGATGCGGCATGGAGCGGGCTCGCCAAGCTGTTACAGCGCGCCGACGCCGCCGGGCTGTCGGTCACCGCCACCCTTGCCGACCTGGAGCAATACGAGCTGGGCGAGGCGCAGTGGGATGCCATCGTGTCGGTGTTCTGCCACCTGCCCACCGCGCTGCGCCAGCGCGTGCTGGCCGGCGTGGTGCGCGCGCTGAAGCCGGGCGGGCTGCTGATCATGGAAGGCTACACCCCGCGCCAGATGGCCTTTGGCACCGGCGGGCCGAAGGAAGTGGACATGCTGCTGGAGCCGGCCATGGTGCAACAGGAGCTCGCCGGACTGCAGCTGCTGCGCTGCGAGGAAATCGAGCGCGAGGTGCTGGAAGGCAGCTTTCACACCGGGCGCTCGGCGGTGCTACAGGTGCTTGGCCGCAAGCCGGGCTGATCACCTCCACATGCCGGCCCGGTGGCGGGGCCGGCTGGCTTGGCGACAAAAACGCCACACTCCCTCACGCCGTAACGCACGGCGTTCTTGCCTTGTTATTTGAATTCGTACAGAATCAAATCAACAGGAGGACGCCACATGACCCAAGGTGGAAAACGCGAAGGCGCCGGCCGCAAGTCCCGCTTCGGCGGTGACAAGACCGTCGCCATGCGGGTGCCGGAGCCGCTGAAACCGGTGCTG
Source organism: Vogesella amnigena (assembly GCF_042648905.1). NCBI lineage: Bacteria > Pseudomonadati > Pseudomonadota > Betaproteobacteria > Neisseriales > Chromobacteriaceae > Vogesella > Vogesella amnigena. Next base: position 5,907 of record NZ_JBHRYH010000046.1, read on the forward strand.
GAAAGCTGGCTGGATGAATACCGCATCCTGCGCGGGCTGCGCAACAACGCTGCCGGCGATATCGCCCTGCTGGGCGAAGCGCTGCAGAACCTGTCGCTGCCGCTGTTCGCCAGCCGCGTGCCGGCCGGCTCGCCGGTACCGGGCGATGATCTGAAAGAAGCCGACATCGACCTGAACGAGCACTTGGTGCGCAAGCCGGCCTCCACCTTCCTGGTAACAGTCAAGGGCGATTCGATGATCAACGCCGGCATCCACGACGGCGACCTGCTGGTGGTGGACCGCTCACTGGAGCCGCGCAACGGCAAGGTGGTGGTGGCAGTGATCAACGACGAACTGACGGTGAAGCGGCTGGAACGCTCCGCCGGCCGCATCCGCCTGTTGCCGGAAAACCCGGATTTCAAGCCGATCGAAGTACCGGAAGGCGCCAGCTTCTTTATCTGGGGTGTCGTGACCAACGTGATCCACGCCGTGGATTGATGGCAAGGAGTCAAACATGAGCAAGCAAGACAACGCAGCGATCAAGATGATGTTCCGTGACTGGAAACGCCTGCCGCGCGCTTTCCGCAACGTGGTGGAAGGCCAGCCGCAGGTGCTGCTCACCCGCCCCGGCCGCAGCTACTTCGTACCGGTGGAATTCGTAGGCTGAGCTGCCTTCTGCGGCCAACCTGCCCTACAGTGCCGTAGGTTGGGTTGAGCACAGCGAAGCCCAACGCTTACCGCGCACCATCGAGACAGTTTTGGCTCGACGGAGTTGCCTCGGTAAGCGTTGGACTTCATTTCATTCAACCCAACCTACGTGACTACTCCCTGCGGCCAACCTTGCCGCATGCCCCACCCCACACGGCCACCCTGCAGGTGGCCGTTGTCCTTGCTGCATCCTCCGTGCCTGGGGCTGTCCTCCTGAAGCTATCCTATAGTGAAGTCCCGGCACCCGGCGCGGCAGCCACGCCGCACGGAGCCTGGTAATGATTTCGCTTCCAGCGAAGCGTTTGGCGGACTTCCGGCCATCCAGCGGCATACCGCTACCCACCTGGCCGGGTGCAGCACATCATGCTTGCCTACCTGTTTCGTCCGCCCATGGCCGCTGCCACAAGGGATTCCTCTGGAGGATGCAATCATGTCAACAATGCTGGAAAAGAAGGCCCTAAGCGAGCCGGATGAGTTCCGCCCGTTTCAGGACGGCAAAGGCAGACTGGCGGTGGTTACCGTTGGCGATGTCACCATGGGGCGCGGCGAGTTCGAGCCGGGCTGGCGCTGGAGCGAGCACGTCAAGCCCATCGTCGGTACCGACTGCTGCCAGGCGGCCCACACCGGCGTAGTGCTGGAAGGCCGCATCGTGGTGAAAATGAACGATGGCTCGGAAATGGAATATGGTCCGGGCGATGCGTTCTACATGCCGCCAGGCCACGATGCCTGGGTTGTTGGCGACCGGCGCTGCGTGCTGATCGACTTCACCGGGGTGGCCAAATACGCCAAGCCACACTGACACACCCACCGGGCGTGCGGCCAACGCTGGCACCGCCACGCCCCGGCGCGTTCAGACAAAAACATCCACAAATTGCCCCACACCGCCGGCACTGCCCGCTGCCTGCGGCTGAGTGGCTCCGCTCGCCGTGGCGTTGGAGTTGACCAGGCTGGCTGGGCTGGCGCCAGCGCCTGACGCAGCGCCGGTGCTGTCCGCCGTACCCTGCTGCGTGGCACCAGTGGTCTGCACCACTTGGTCCAGCCGGCTGGACAGCTGTTGCAGGCTACTGTCCCGCGCCTGCGCCGCCGCCACACCCAGCCGGGTCTGACTGGCTGCCTGCCGGCTGCGGCTGGCCTGCTGCGACAGCTCGTCGGCCTCGGCCTGCTTGCGGTCGGCGTCCTGCTGCGCCACCCTGGCCTGGGCTTGCAGATCTTGCGCCGACAGCTCCAGCTGGCGGGCATTACGCTTTGCCTGCTGCAACTGCTGCTGGCCGCCGTACTGCACACCCCCGGCACCGCCAGCCACGGAATTGATGCTGCCCATGACAGCCCCCCCCCGTTGATTCACCACCCGGTGTGAAAGTATAGAACACGATATGCGGCGCAGCCGGCAGCGGCGTCGCTGGGTGTGTTCACGATCTGGCGAGCCAGAGTAAGACAAGGTGCACTCACCGCCTAACATTTCACGACGCGCAGCAGATGGTGAACAGGCTGTCAGTGCCTTGCCGGCCGCTTGTCCTGGTACATGCGGCTGTCGGCAAACTTCAGCAGCGCGCCGGCATCGCCGCCATCCTGCGGGAAGCTGGCCACGCCGATGCTGGCTGACACCCGGTATTGATGCCGGCCATCGCGCACCGGGCGCTCGATCTGGGCCAGCACCTGTTGCTGCAGCAATGCCAGGTCGCGCCCCGGCGCCAGCCCCGGCAACAGCAAGACGAATTCATCGCCGCCCACACGCGCCACGGTATCGGTGGCGCGCAGCATGCGCTGCAGGCGGTTGGCAATCGCCATCAGCACCTTGTCGCCGGCATCGTGGCCGTGGTGATCGTTTACCTGCTTGAAACGGTCCAGATCGATGAACAGCAGGCTGAACTGCTGCTGCAACCGCTCGCTGCGGCGAATTTCCTGCTCCAGCCGGTCAAACAGCAGCACGCGGTTGACGCAGCCGGTAAGCCCATCGTGCGAGGCCTGGTACAGGATCAGCTGCTGCGCTTCCTTGGCCTCGGTCACATCCATCAGCACGCCGAACAGCAGCGGCCCCTCGCTGCGCTCCACCAGCTGCGCGCGCAGTGCCAGCCAGCTGACGCGCTCATCCTGTTGCCGCAGACGCACCTCCTGCTGCAACTCGCCGCTTTCATACAGGCAAGCGGCAAATGCCTTGCGCCAGTGCTGGCGGTCTTCCACCACCATGCGCCGCTCCACTTCGCTGAGCGGCAGGTGCTGGCGCGGCAGTGCCAGCAGCGCACAGGCCTCGGCGGAAAGCGTTACCCAGCCGGTTTGCGGCGCATAGCTCCAGTGCCCCAGGCGGGCCACCTGCCCGGCCAGCCGCAGCCAGTCCAGCTGCTCCTCCAGGATGCGATAGGACAGCGACAGCTCGTCTGCGGCCAGCTTGCGCTCCAGCCCCACCGCCACCCAGCGCGCCAGGTGGCGCACGAACTGGGCATCGGCCTCGGTAAACGGTGCGTGCGGCGTCTGGCCCCAGAACGCCAGCGTGCCAAAACGCTGGCCATCCACCTCCAGCGGCATGCCGATATAGCTGCGGATGCCGGTCTGCCGGTAGCAGGCACTGTCGGCCAGCACGCTGTCCAGGATGTCGTGCACCGCTTGCAGGCTGTTGCTGCGCAGCGTGTGTTCGCAGTACACCAACTCCAGCGGCAACATGGCGCCGTGGCGGTAGTCCTGCGGTGCGCTGTGCGCTACCACCTCCAGCGCATCGCCACAGTAGCGCGCCACCATGCCGGCCTGCAGCTCCAGCGCCTGCGCGGCGTATTGCAGTGCCAGTTCCAGCCGGCGGATGCGGTTCTTTTCCGCCAGGCTGGACAGCTCGGACAGCACCGACAGGTAACGCTCGCGCTGCCGCCGTTCGTGCTCCTGCTGCAGCACCGGCGCCAGATCCACCAACCGGCACAGTTGCAGCCCGCCCTGCGCCGGCTGCAACTGTGCTCCCAGCGTCAACTCGCCAAGCTGCAATTGCTGCAGCTCCAGCAGGCCGCATAGTTCGCGCGGCAAGGCACAGGGCTGCATTGCCGGCAACGGCTGACCCGGCAGCAAATCGCCACCCAAAAGCAAACTGGCCGGTGGGTTGCGATGGCGTATCACGCCATGCGCATCCAGCACCAGCCAGCATTGTTCGATATGAGCCAGGCCTGCAATCAAGCCATCGTCCACATGAAACCGCATAGCTATTGCCGCAAAAAATTTGGCCTCATCCTACGCAGGCGAAAGCGGCAAAACAATGCCTGATTCATATCAAATCGATAAATTTCAATACGACTGTGGCAAAGATGCCCGCCACAATATCGTCCAGCATCACTCCGAAACCGCCATGTACATGGCGATCCAGCCAGCGTATCGGCCACGGCTTGACGATATCGAACACGCGAAACGCCACAAAGGCCGCCAGCCAGGCCAGCGGCGTGGCCGGCACAAAGGCCAGCACCAGCAGCATGGCCACGATTTCATCCCACACGATATGGCCGCTATCGGCCACTCCCAGCGCGCGGCCGGTGCGGTCGCACACCCACACCCCCAGCAGGAACAGCGGCAGCGTGAGCCAGGCCAGCACAGCCCCGCTGATGCCCAGCTGCAGTAGCAACCAGGCCAGCGGTAGCGCCGCCAGCGTGCCCCAGGTGCCGGGCGCAGGCGTGATCAGGCCGCTACCGAAACCCAGCGCCAGAAAATGCGCCGGGCTGGTCAGCAGAAAGCGTCGATCCGGCTTAGGCAAAGTGGTCATAGCCCAGCCTTTCCAGTTGCACTTCCGCACCATCGGCAGCCAGCAGGCGCAGGCCGGGAACGGTGCTGATGCGGCCAACCCTGCTCACCGCCACGCCGGCATGCGCGGCGGCAGCTTCTACTTTGGCCGCGCACTCCGGCGGTGCGGTAAAGCACAGCTCGTAATCGTCACCGCCGGCGGCAATGCACGGCAGCAGCTGCGCCCGCCACGGCTGCAGCGCCGGGTGGGTGGGCAGCGCATCCAGCCATACCTCGGCGCCGCAGTGCGAGCGCTGCAGGATATGCGACAGGTCGGCGGCAAAACCGTCGGAGACATCCAGCGCGGCGTGGGCAATGCCCAGCAATTGCTGGCCGAGTGCCACGCGCGGCTGCGGGCGCTCCAGCTGCTGCAGGCATGCAGCCGGCAGCGCGATGCCTGGCAGCTTGCCCAGCCGCTGCTGCAGCGCGGCAGCCGCCAGCCCCAGCTGGCCGGACACCCAGATATCGTCGCCGGGGCGCGCACCGTCACGCCGCAGCGCCTGCCCCTGCGGTGCCTCGCCCATGATGGTGACCGACAGCGTCAGCGGGCCGCGGGTGGTGTCACCACCCACCACACTGACGCCATGCGCCGCCGCCAGGCCGAAAAAGCCGCGCGCGAATGCCGCCACCCAGGCTTCGTCCAGCTGCGGCAGCGCCAGGGTAAGCAGCGCCCAGCGCGGCACGGCGCCCATGGCGGCCATGTCGGACAGGTTCACCGCCAGCGTCTTGTGCCCCAGCGCTTCCGGATCGACATCGGCAAAGAAGTGGCGGCCGGACACCAGCATGTCGGCAGAGACATGCAGATCATGGCCGGGTGTTGGCCGCAGGATGGCGGCATCGTCACCCACTCCCAGTACCGCGCCACTGGCGGCGTGGGTGAAGTAGCGGCGGATCAGATCAAATTCGTTCATGATTTACCAGGAGCATGCCCACACTACCCTGCGCTTAGGCGAGCGAGTGGAAACGCCCTACGAAAAACACCCGCCGTGGCGGGTGTTGTCAGCAACTAAATGCGATGGCTCAGGCGCCCTGGCGGCGGGTGCGGATCGCCTGCACTTCATCGGCGCGCACTTCTGCGGCCAGCTTGTCCAGTACGCCGTTGACGAACTTGTGGCCGTCGGTGCCGCCGAAAGTCTTGGCGATTTCGATGGCCTCATTGATGATTACCGGGCACGGCGTTTGCGGATGGGCAGTCAATTCGAAGGCCGCCATCAGCATGATGGCACGCTCCACCGGGCTTACCTCAGCGGCATCGCGGTCGTAGAACGGTACCAGCAGCCGGGACAGATGAGAGGCATCGTTCAGCACGCCGAACAGGATCTCGCGAAACAGTGCTTCGTCGGCTTTCGGGAAGTAGTCGTTCTCGCGCAGGTGTTTTTCAATCAGCGAAGCCGGGCGGTCGGCATTCAGTTGCCATTCGTAGATGCCCTGAACGGCATATTCACGGGCACGGCGACGGGCAGTTTTCATTACGGCTATTCCTTCGGTAAAGAGCGGGCGCGGCAGATCAGCCGCGCAGGGCTTTGTGCAGATGGACCATCTCTACCGCCACCTGCGCTGCCTCGCGACCTTTTACCGACATGCGCACTTCGGCTTGCTCGTCGTTTTCGGTGGTGAGGATGGCGTTGGCGATAGGGATGTCGAAATCCAGGCCGACGCGGGTAACGCCAGCGCCGGATTCGTTGGATACCAGTTCAAAGTGATAGGTCTCGCCACGGATCACCGCGCCCAGTGCGATCAGTGCATCGAAGGCACGGGACTTGGCCATGGTCTGCAGCACCAGCGGGGCTTCCAGCGCGCCCGGCACGGTGGCCAGGGTGATGTCGCCGGCATCCACGCCAAGCTTTACCAGTTCGGCCAGGCAGGCATCACGCAGGCCGTGGCAAACGGTGTCGTTGAAGCGGCCCATGACCACGCCGATTTTCAGACCCTTGCCGTTGAGGTTGGGAACGATAGTATTGACCTGATCCAGCATGCGGCAGCTCCTTGCAGCAAAAACCAATCACAAAAGGCGCGTATTCTAATCCAAATCGATGTGTACGTGTTCCGGCTGTGCAAAGCCGGTCACTTCCAGGCCGAAACCGGTCATCGACGGCAGGTTCACCGGCGAGGCCATCAGCTTCATCTTGCCCACCCCCAGCGCACGCAGCATCTGCGCGCCAATACCGAAAGTCTTGCTGTCCCAGCGCTGGCGTACCGCAGCATCCTGCTTTTCCGGCAGTGCGCGCGCCAACAGGTCAGTGCCGGATTCCGGGCGATGCAGCAGGATCACCACGCCACAGCCCTGTTCGGCGATTTCCTCCAGGGCATGCGGCACGGTCCAGCTGTGCTTGCCCCCCATCGGATCCAGCAGGTCCATTACCGACAGCGGTTCATGCACGCGCACCAGGGTGTCGCGCTCGGCATCGGGTTGGCCGCATACCAGCGCCAGGTGGGTGGCCTTGGTCAGCACATCCTGGAACACATGCAGCGCAAAGGTGCCGAACGGGGTTTCCAGCTGGCGCTGCCCTACCTGCTCCACAAAACACTCGGTACGGCTGCGGTGATGGATCAGGTCGGCAATGGTGCCCACCTTCAGTCCGTGCTGCTGGGCAAACTCCAGCAGTTCCGGCAGACGCGCCATGGTGCCGTCGTCGTTCATGATTTCGCAGATCACCGACGCCGGCTCCAGCCCGGCAAGGCGGGACAGATCACAGCCAGCCTCGGTATGGCCGGCGCGTACCAGCACGCCGCCCTTCTGTGCCTTGAGCGGGAATACATGGCCCGGCTGCACAATGTCGGTTGGCCGCGCATCTCGCGCTACCGCTACCAGCGTGGTATGGGCGCGGTCGGCAGCGGAAATGCCGGTGGTCACACCCTCGGCCGCCTCGATGGATACCGTGAAGTTGGTGCCGAAGCTGGTGCCGTTGTTGGTGGCCATCATCGGCAGGTTGAGCTGCTTGCAGCGCTCTTCGGTCAGCGTGAGACAAATCAGGCCTCGGCCGTACTTGGCCATGAAGTTGATGGCTTCCGGTGTCACGTGCTCGGCAGCCATCACCAGGTCGCCTTCGTTTTCACGGTCCTCGGCGTCCATCAGTACCACCATTTTGCCCGCCTTGATGTCGGCAATGATGTCCTGGATCGGGGAGATAGTCATGTTGTTGTCCTCTGTAGCCTCTGGCTGCCCTGCAACACGCTGCACCAGCCGGTACAGTGCTGCGGCAGCAGCGCGTGCATGTTCGATTTCCAGACGGGTAAACGTCACCATGCCCTCTTCGATGTAGCAGTGCGAGCGACTGCCGGCATGGTGTTGAAAAATGCTTCTGACCGCATGCACATCCAGGTCGAACAGCGCCTGGTCACGCAAGGGATTATAGGTAATGGCGTCCCAGCATACGTCGGCATGACCCATGCCGGTAATGCGTACCACCACGCAGGGCTGCTGCAGCTCGCGGCAGCGTTGCTGCCAGGCGTTTTCCTGTGCCAGTCCACGTGGAGAATTGGGGATTTCCGCAAACAGCATCTTGCCTTACTGCCCCGCCCTGGCTGCCAGTACCCGTTCCACGGTATCGACGATGGCCTGGGTCTGCGGGTCGATCTCGATATTCACGCGGTCGCCTACCTGGCGCACTCCCATCAGGGTGCGCTGCAGGGTTTCCGGAATCAGGTGCACGCAGAAGCGGTCGCCCTGCACGTCGCCAATGGTAAGACTGCAGCCATCGATGCCGATATAGCCCTTCTTCAGCACATACTTGGCCAGCTCCATCGGCAGGCGGAACCACACGGTGCGGTTGTCCGGGGAAATGATCACCTCGGTCACCTCGCCGGTACACATGATGTGGCCGGACATGGCATGGCCGCCGATATCGTCGCCAAAGCGCGCGGCGCGCTCCACGTTGACCATGCTGCCCACCTGCAGCTCGCCCAGATTGGTGAGCCGCAGCGTTTCCGCCATCAGGTCGAAGCTCACCTGCTCGCCGTCGATGCGGGTCACCGTCAGGCAGCAGCCGTTGTGCGCTACCGAAGCGCCAATCTGCAAGCCGGGCAGCAGTTCGGCCGGCAAGGCTACCCGATGGGTGCGGAACCCCGGCCTTTCCTCGATGGCCACCACTGGCGCCATTCCCTGCACGATACCGGTGAACATTGGCTATCTCTCCGTTGCGGCAAAGCAGCAATTGTAGCGCGCCGAGCGACAAAAGCCGACCCTGACGGCATCAAGGTTGGCCGCAGCAGCGACACACTGGCATGTTGCCGTCGGCGCCAGCCTGCATCCCCCTCTACGCCAGTGGCAAACTCAAGTACAATCCGCTGTTTTTCCCGAATTTCCCAACCGACCCGAGCCATGTCCGCCGAATTGACCCGCATTGCCGCCGAAGTTGCGCGCCGCCGCACCTTCGCCATCATCTCCCACCCCGACGCCGGCAAGACCACGCTGACCGAAAAACTGCTGCTGTTCTCCGGCGCCATCCAGATGGCCGGCACGGTGAAGGGCAAGAAAGGCGGCAAGTTCGCCACCTCCGACTGGATGGAGATCGAAAAGCAGCGCGGCATCTCGGTGGCCTCGTCGGTAATGCAGTTCGACTACCGCGACCACACCGTCAACCTGCTGGACACCCCGGGCCACCAGGACTTCTCCGAGGACACCTACCGCGTACTGACCGCGGTGGATAGCGCGCTGATGGTGATCGACGCCGCCAAGGGCGTGGAGGAGCAGACCATCAAGCTGCTCAATGTCTGCCGCCTGCGCAACACGCCCATCGTCACCTTCATGAACAAGTACGACCGTGAAGTGCGCGACAGCCTGGAGCTGCTGGACGAGGTGGAAAGCATTCTGAAGATCCGCTGCGCGCCGATTACCTGGCCGATCGGCATGGGCAAATCGTTCCGCGGCGTGTACAGCCTGCTGTCTGATGAAGTGATCCTGTTCGAAGCCGGCAGCGAGAAGCTGATCACCGATATCGAAGTGATCAAGGGCATCGACAACCCGCGCCTGGACGAGCTGTTCCCGCTGGAAATGGAACAGCTGCGCATGGAAATCGAACTGGTGAAAGGCGCCTCCAACGACTGGAGCCTGGACGAGTTCCTGGCCGGCGAGCTGACCCCGGTATTCTTCGGCTCCGCCATCAACAACTTCGGCGTGCGCGAGATTCTGGATGCGCTGATCAACTGGGCGCCGGCTCCACAGCTGCGCGATGCCACCACCCGCATCGTGGACCCGACCGAAGAAAAATTCTCCGGCTTCGTGTTCAAGATCCAGGCAAACATGGACCCGAAACACCGCGACCGCATCGCCTTCCTGCGCGTGTGCTCCGGCCAGTTCGAGCGCGGCATGAAGATGAAGCACCTGCGCCTGAACCGTGACATTGCCGCCTCCAGCGTGGTGACTTTCATGTCGCACGACCGCGAGATCGTGGAAGAAGCGTTTGCCGGCGACATCATCGGCATCCCAAACCACGGCAATATCCAGATCGGCGACAGCTTCAGTTCCGGCGAGGAGCTGGTATTTACCGGCATTCCGTTCTTTGCGCCGGAACTGTTCCGCAGCGTGCGCATCAAGAACCCGCTGAAGCTCAAGCAGCTGCAGAAAGGCCTGCAACAGCTGGGCGAAGAAGGCGCGGTGCAGGTGTTCAAGCCGCACAGCGGCGGCGACCTGATTCTGGGCGCGGTGGGCGTACTGCAATTCGAAGTGGTGGCCTCGCGCCTGGCCGCGGAGTACGGCGTGGATGCGGTATTCGAATCCTGCAATATCTGGTCGGCACGCTGGTTCAGCTGCGACGACCGCAAGAAGCTGTCCGAGTTTACCGACGCGCTGGTGATGAACATCGCCACCGACGCCGGCGGCAACCTGGCCTACCTGGCGCCCAACCGCGTCAACCTGGCGCTGACCCAGGAGCGCTGGCCGGACATCGTGTTCCACGAAACCCGCGAGCACGCGGTAAAACTCAACGACTGAGCCGGAACCGCCCATGCCCGCCTGGCTAGCCACCCTGCTGCACGACTACGGCACCGACCTGGCCCGCACCGGGGTGCTGCTGCTGGTATTGCTGCTGTTGCATGGCAGCATTGCCCGCACCATTGCGGCCAACCCGCAGGTGCCGGTGGAAACCCGCCGCCGCTGGATGGTGAACGTGCGCAACGCCATGATCATCATCTGGCTGGCCGGGCTGGTGGTGATCTGGGCGCGCGAGCTGCAGACCATCGCACTGTCGATGGTGGCCTTCGCCGCCGCGCTGGTGGTGGCCACCAAGGAGTTGCTGATGTGCCTGGGCGGCGGGCTGGTGCGCTCGCTGGGTAACAGCTACCAGCTGGGCGACATCATCGAGATCGGCACCCTGCGCGGCCGGGTGATGGACATCACCATGCTGTCCACCACCGTGCTGGAGATCGGCCCGCGCCACGATGCACACCAGATCACCGGCCGCATGCTGAGCTTTCCCAACAGCATGCTGCTCACCCAGCCGGTGGCGCGCGAGAACTTCACCGGCGACTACGTGATGCACATCCTCACCGTGCCACTGCCCTACAGCGTGAAGCCATCCAGGGCCGAGCGCGTGCTGCAGCAGATTGCCGACGAAACCTGCGCCCCCTACCTGGAAGACGCCCGCAATCACATGGCAATGCTGGAAAGCAAGCTGCTGCTGGACACCCCTTCGGTGGCGCCGCGCATCTCGCTGCAACCGGCCAGCGAAAAGGAATACCGCATCATCCTGCGCTACGCGGTACCGCCACGCGAGCGTCAGCGCGTGGAGCAGGCCATTCTGCGCCGCTTCATGTTCACCTGTTTCCCGGAGGGCGACAGCCCGCCGGCACACCATGCCGACACGCCATGACCACGTCCAGACCACGGATCAAGACCTACGACCGCATCGTTGAACAAAGCCTGGCGCTGTTCAACGAACATGGCGAGCGCAACATCACCACCAACCACATCGCCTCGCACCTGGGCATCAGCCCGGGCAACCTGTATTACCACTTCCGCAACAAGGAAGAGATCGTCTACCAGATCTTCCTGCGCTACCACCGCTTCATTACCGAGCGTCTGGCGGTACCACAGGATCGCAGCATGAACGTGGGCGACCTGGTGAACTACCTGGACACCGCCTTCGAGGCGATGTGGCGCTTCCGCTTCATGTTCTACGACCTGCCAGGGCTGATGGCACGCAACCCGCAGCTGCAGGCCGACTACCACCAGTTCGTCAACAGCGAGCTGCAAACCATCCTGGAAAGCCATTTCCGCGAATTCATTCGTCTTGGCCTGCTGAAAATGGAGCTGGAAGACATTGCCCCGGTATCGGTCAACATCTGGCTGGTGGTGAAATTCTGGTTCGCCTTCGAACAGACTGCCCGCCCCAAGGCGCCGATTACCGAAGCCTCCGGCCACCGCGGCGTGCGCCAGGTGCTGGCCCTGCTCAAGCCCTACGTCACCCCGGAATTCCTGCCCGCCTTCAACGCGCTGCAACACCGCCACGCGGCGGAATAAGGCCTGCGGGCAACACTGGCCGCAGGCCTTATTCCGCCGCGTGGCCGCCGCGGCACAGCATTCCCGCACCGGTCATCGGCGAGCATGGCGAATTGCTAGGGTATTTGCGCAAGAGCCGGTTGCTTCATCTGCTGGCCAGACGCTGGTAGCCGTTGGCGACAAGACAAGGGCCTTGCGCAGATACGCAAGGCCCTTGTGACGGCAGCAGGCTGACGCGAAACCGCTTACATGGTTTCCAGCACGGCAATACCCAGCAGGCCGAGGCCGGTCTGCAGCGTTTTGGCGGTGGCTGCAGCCAACTGCAGGCGGCTGGCGCGCACCGCGCCTTCGCTCTTCAGGATCGGGCAGGCTTCGTAGAAGCGCGAGAACAGCGTGGCCACGTTGTACAGGTAGCTGCACAGATGGTGCGGCTGGCTGCTGTCGGCTACCGCGTATACCACGTCTTCGAACTGCGCCAGTGCTACCGCCAGCTGTTTCTCGGCCGGCTCGGCGATGACAACCTTGGCGGCAAGGTCGAAATCCTCGGCCTTGCGGAACACGCTCTGCACGCGGGTGTAGGCGTACTGCAGGTACGGCGCGGTGTTGCCTTCGAAGCTGAGCATGGAATCCCAGTCGAAGATGTAGTCGGTGTTACGGCTCTTGCTCAGGTCGGCATACTTCAGCGCGCCGATGCCCACTGCTTCCGCAATCTGGCGGCGCTCGGCTTCCGGCAGCTCGGCGTTCTTGCTGCTCACCAGCTGGAAGGCGCGCTCGATGGCCTCGTCCAGCAGTTCCACCAGCTTGATGTTCTCGCCGGAGCGGGTCTTCAGCGGCTTGCCGTCCGGGCCCATGATGGTGCCGTGACCGATGTGCTGGAAGTCGGCGCTCTGCGGCAGCCAGCCGGCCTTGCGCGCGGTGGTGAACAGCTGCTGGAAGTGCAGGCTCTGGCGCGAATCCACCACGTACAGGCAGCGATCCAGGCCCAGCTTGTTCACGCGGAAGCGGATGGCCCCCAGATCGGTGGTGGCGTACAGGTAGCCGCCGCCCTGCTTCTGCACGATGAAGGCCGCCGGCTCGCCTTCCTTGTTCTTGAACTCTTCAAGGAACACCACCTGCGCACCCTGGTCCTCGGTGAGCAGGCCCTGCTGGCGCAGTTCTTCCACCAGCACCGGCAGGTCGTCGTTGTAGGCGCTTTCGCCGCGCACGTCGCCGTCGTTCAGCAGCAGACCCAGCTTCTGGTAGATGGCGTTGCAGTGCGTGAGCGACAGGGCGACAAACTGGTGCCACAGCTCCAGCACCTCGGCATCGCCGGACTGCAGGCGCACCACGTAATCGCGCGCCAGGTCGGCGAAGGCCGGATCGTCGTCGAAGCGTTTCTTGGAGTGCTTGTAGAACACGTCCAGGTCTTTCAGCTCCAGGTCGGCTTCGCCCGCGGCGCGGGACTCCACCATGTGTGCCACCAGCATGCCGAACTGGGTACCCCAGTCGCCCACGTGGTTCTGGCGTACCACGTCGTGGCCGATGAAGCTGTTCACCCGCACCAGCGCGTCGCCGATGATGCCGCCGCGCAGGTGGCCGATGTGCATTTCCTTGGCCAGGTTCACCGAGGAGTACTCCACCATCACCTTCTGCGGCGCCACCTTGGCGATACCCAGCGCGTCAGCGGCCAGCGCCGCCTCGACGCGGGTAGCCAGGAAGGTCGGATCAAGATGGATGTTGATGAAGCCGGGGCCGGCGATTTCCACCTTGTCGGCGATACCGGCCAGGTCCAGCTTGGCAATTACCTGCTCGGCAAGCGCGCGCGGGTTCATTTTCAGCGCCTTGGCCGCGCCCATCACGCCGTTGGCCTGATAGTCGCCGAATTCCGGCTTGGAAGCGGGTTGCACTACGGCCGGGGCGTCCGGCGCACCGGCGGCGGCCAGAGCGGCGACGACGCGGTCGTTGATCAGTTGCTGGATGGTCATGCGGGCCTCTGGAAATCAAAACCGGACGCGATGGCGTCCGGTGTAAATGCAATGCAGCAATTTTACGGCCAAAGCAGGCTTGCGGCCAACCTTGAAGTTGGCCACAAGCTGCAGGCGGGCTTAGAGCGTGTTCACGATCTAGCGAGCTAGAGCGAGACAAGGCGAAGACGACTGAGGAAGCGGAGTTTACACAGAGTAAATGCGCATATCTGAGTCGACCTTAACGCCGTATCGCCGACGCGCAGCAGATCGTGAACAGGCCCTTAGAACAGGCGCGCCAGCAGCGCCTTCTCCATGCCTTTCATATCCGGAATCCGCACTTTGAAACCGTTGCCGGAAGCCACGTCGATGGCGGCGCCGTCGCGGGTCATCTGCCCCAGCTCCACGATGCGGTTGCCGCTGGGGTGGATCACCTCCAGCTTGTCGCCCACTGCGAAGCGGTTCTTCACGTCGACCAGCGCCCAGCCGTCGGCATCCACTTCCATCACGTCGCCCACGTACTGGCTCTGCTTGGCCTTGGAGTGGCCGCTGAGGTAGTTCTGGTATTCCTGGGTCTGGTGGCGCTCCAGGAAGCCCGGGGTGTAGCCACGGTTGGCCAGGCCATCCAGCTCGGCCAGCAGGCCAAGGTCGAACGGGCGGCCGGCCACGGCGTCGTCGATGGCCTTGCGGTATACCTGGGCGGTACGCGCCACGTAGTACAGGCTCTTGGTGCGGCCTTCCACCTTCAGCGAATCCACGCCGATCTTCACCAGCTTCTCCACCTGCTCCACGGCGCGCAGGTCCTTGGAGTTCATGATGTAGGTGCCGTGCTCGTCTTCCATGATCGGCATCATCTCGCCCGGGCGGTTACCCTCTTCGATCAGGTACACCTTGTCGGCCAGCGGGTGGCGCTGCTGGCTGCCACAGGAGGAGAAACTCTGGTTGGCGTCTTCCAGCGCCTTGCCGAAGTCGAAGTCGATCTTCTGCGGCTTGACGTCACCGGCATCGTCACCCTGGGTGTCGTGCACCTTGTAGTCCCAGCGGCAGGCGTTGGTACAGGTGCCCTGGTTGGGGTCGCGGTGGTTGAAGTAGCCGGACAGCAGGCAGCGGCCGGAGTAGGCAATGCACAGCGCGCCATGCACGAACACTTCCAGCTCCATGTCCGGGCACTCCTGGCGGATCTCGGCGATCTCGTCCAGGCTCAGCTCGCGCGACAGGATGATGCGCTCCACCCCCATCTTCTGCCAGAACTTCACCCCCATGTAGTTGGTGGTGTTGGCCTGCACCGACAGGTGAACCGGCACATGCGGCCACTTCTCGCGCACCATCATGATCAGACCGGGGTCGGCCATGATCAGCGCATCCGGCTGCATCTCGATCACCGGCTCCATATCGGACATATAAGTCTTGATCTTGCTGTTGTGCGGCAGGATGTTGCTGGCCACAAACAGTTTCTTGCCGCGGGCGTGCGCTTCTTCGATACCGGTACGCAGTTCTTCCAGCTTGAATTCGTTATTGCGCGCACGCAGGCTGTAGCGTGGCTGGCCGGCGTATACGGCATCGGCGCCAAAGTCGTAGGCGGCGCGCATCTTGTCCAGCGAGCCGGCAGGCAGCAGAAGTTCCGGGGCTTTCATCGGTGGGTGGTCTTTCGCGGATTCAGTGGGTCAGACAGGACAGCGGCAGCGGCGCCAGGTCGGGCGCGACAAAGCGGCGGCGCGCGCTGTCGTCCTGCAGTTTCTGTTCAGAATAGTACTGGCCGATCAGCGCACAGGCATCGTGCTGCAGATCGCTGTTGGCGGCCATGAAGGCCTGCCAGTCCTGCACCTGCGCCGGAAATTGCTCCAGCCGGCTGTAGATGATGGTGATGAAGGCCAGCGTCAGTGTGTGGTGGTATTTTTCCGGCGCACCCTTGGCCATGGCAAAACGCGACAGCGCTCGCGCACAGCGCGCCGCCGCCTCGCGGGCGGAATAGCTGCGGCGATAGGCCCAGGCAGCCCGCAGGTGGGCCTGGTGGTTGAACTGTTCGGCAGGCAGCGCGTGGCTTTCCAGTGCGCGCAAAAATGCCTGATGTTCCATGAGTGCTCCGGGTACAAGACAAAGCATAAAAGGCCCCGGATCGGAGCCTTTTATCGAGATTTTGTTGCGGTGCGATTATGCGCGCCGCCCGTTGGGGCGTCAAGGTTGGCCGCAGTCGGCAATGCGACATTAAACTGCTGTTTTTACTACCAGAATCCCCACTTCAGCGGCGCGGGTTTTTCAGCAGCGCCGCCAGCCCGGCGAACTGCGCCACCACCCCCAGCAGCATGCACAGGCTGGACAACACCTCCACCAGCGCCGAACCATCGGCGCCCTGCCGGCTGGCCGAAGCCAGGATGAACAGCACGGTGCCAGCCACGGTAATCGCCATGGCCAGGCGGCGGTTGGCCTTCATTTTCTCAAACAGCGCTTGCATTGCTTGTTTTCTCCCCGGCTTCGCGGATCACCGCGAAGTCCTGCAGCATGGTCAATTCGAATTCACTGAAGCCGGCATCCAGCCGGGCTTCCAGGTTATAGGCACCGCGCAGCTCGCTCACGTGATAGTCGCGCAGCAGCTGGCGGAAGGTTGCCAGCGGGTCCAGCCCGCGGGCATCGCACAACACGGAAAACCAGTAATTCCCCACCCGCACATGGCCGATTTCATCGCGCAGCACGGTATCCAGCACCGCCACGGTGGCCAGGTCGCCCATGCTGCGCAGCTTGTGCTGGATCGGCGGCGTGGCGTCCAGCCCGCGCGCTTCCATCACCCGTGGCACCAGCGCCATGCGTACCAGCACGTCGTGGTCGGTCTTCTGCGCCATTTCCCACAGCGTGTTGTGCGCCGGGAAGTCGCCATAGTCGTAGCCCAGCGCCTGCAGCCGCCTGCGCAGCAACAGGAAATGCTCAGCCTCCTCGGCGGCAATGCGCAGCCAGTCGTCCACGAAGACATCCGGCATGTCGCGAAAGCGCCAGGCGGCATCCAGCGCCAGGTTGATGGCGTTGAACTCGATATGGGCAATGGCATGGATCAGCGCGGCATGGCCTTCCGGCGTACCCACGCCACGGCGCGGCACCGTGTCCGGCGGCACCAGGGTTGGCCGCAACGGCCGGCCGGGCGCCGGCAGCGGGTACAGCGGCGCCGAGGCATCGCGCGGCAGCGATTGCCAGCGCGCGTACAGCTCCTGCACCGCCTGCGGCTTGTTATCGATATCCGCCGCCAGCAACAGCAGTTCGATAGCTGGATACAAGGATACGGGCTCAGTCATGGGGCGGCATTGTACTGCGCGGCCATGGCCAGGCACAGCACCCGGCAATGCTTGCGAATTGTCAGTTGCCAGTTGCCAGCCGTGGTGCATAATTCAGGCACCAAATACACGAGGAGAGCATCATGTTGTTCAATACCAGCCTGCTGGGCGAAGTGGACATTGACGAACAGAGCGTCATCACCTTTGCCAACGGCCTGCCGGCTTTCGAGCACTGCAAGCGCTTCAAGCTGTTTCATGATGCGGAATGCGAGAGTCCTCGCGTACATTGGCTGCAATCGCTGGACGACGCCGACGTGCTGTTCAGCGTGACCGATCCGGCCAACCTGGGTATTCGCTACGAAGTACAGCTCAGCGATGCCGAAGTAGCCCAGCTGCAACTGAGTCGCCCGGAAGACGTGGGCGTACTGCTGATCATCTACCGTGACGGCGAAGAAGACAGCAAGCAGCCGCTGCTGTCGCACCTGCGCGCCAATGTGCGCAACCCGCTGATCATCAACTTCGCCAACCAGCACGGCCTGCAACTGGGCAACCTGGACTGCGATATCGTGTTCCACAATCGCGCCGGCTGACTCCTGCGGCACGCGTGTTGACAAAGTCCTTTTGCTTGGCAAAAGGACTTTGTTTTGCAAACAAGCAGGCTACCGATTCAAAAACCTAGCAGGTGCGCCCCGGATTTGCCGGTTCGATGGCACGCAAGTGAGTAGTCAATCTGCCGGCTTGCCGTATATTCAGTTTTTCGCGCCGCGCCAGATATAACCCTACCCGCCGAACAGTTGCCTTTCCCCCTCTTCGCGGCTATCTTCCAGACGCCTGTCTACTACAAACCCGAGGCCTGCCACCCGCCTGGCCCAGGAGATTCATCGCGTGAGCCAACAGAGTTCCAAGCAACCGCAAGCGGATTACCGGCTACCGGCATCCACCCGCATTCGTGAGCGACTGAAAGGCGCACAACGCCGCTTTCACGCCAACGACAACATTGCCGACTTCATCGAGCCGGGAGAGCTGGACGAGCTACTGGACGAAGTCGCCGCCAAGATGCACGACGTGCTGCACAGTCTGGTGATCGACACCGACAGCGACCACAACACCCAGGACACCGCGCGCCGCGTGGCCAAGATGTACCTGAACGAAGTGTTCCGTGGCCGCTATGTTCCGCAGCCGTCGGTAACCGAGTTCCCCAACGCCGAGCGCCTGAACGAGCTGATGATCGTCGGCCCCATCACCGTGCGCAGCGCCTGCTCGCACCACCTGTGCCCCATCCTGGGCCGGCTGTGGATAGGCGTGATGCCGAACGAGCACTCCAACCTGATCGGCCTGTCCAAATACGCGCGCATCGCCGAATGGGTGATGAGCCGGCCGCAGATCCAGGAAGAGGCAGTGATCCAGCTGGCCAACACCCTGCAGGACAAAATGAGCCCGGACGGCCTGGCCATCGTGATGGAGGCGGATCATTTCTGCATGCACTGGCGCGGCGTCAAGGACAGCAATTCGCAGATGGTGAACAGTGTGATGCGTGGCGTGTTCCTGACCAATCCGGATCTGCGCCGCGAATTCCTGTCCCTGCTGCCCAAGAAATAA
Organism: Vogesella amnigena; assembly: GCF_042648905.1. NCBI lineage: Bacteria > Pseudomonadati > Pseudomonadota > Betaproteobacteria > Neisseriales > Chromobacteriaceae > Vogesella > Vogesella amnigena. The sequence continues at coordinate 24,581 of NZ_JBHRYH010000046.1, forward strand.
GGGCGCTTCGAAACTGCCCGCTTTCCATGCGCGCCAAGCAGCATCGCAAGAAAGCGGGGGTTGTTCGGAGCACCCACAAGCCGGAGAAACATCATGCTCGTTCGTTTGCTGTACGCCAGCCGCAGCGCCCAACCCAGCAGCCAGTCGCTGCTGGAGACCATTCTTACGCAGTCCCAGTTGCACAATCCCACGCACGGCATTACCGGCGTGCTGTGCTATAGCGGCGATATCTTCATGCAGGTACTGGAAGGCGGCCGCAGTGAAGTCTCTGCGCTGTACAACCACATCGCAGCCGACTCACGCCACCAGGGCGTGGAGCTGCTGAGCTTCGAGGAAATCACCGAGCGTCGTTTCGCCGGCTGGACCATGGGCCAGGTCAATCTGGCCAAGGTCAACCCCGGTTTGCTGCTGCGCTATTCCGAAAAATCGCAGCTCAATCCGTTTGCCATGAGCGGCAGCAGCGCGCTGGCACTGCTGGAAGAGCTGATCGCCACCGCTGCCATCGTTGGCCGCAGCAGTCACTAGCACCGCACTGCAGCATGCAATGCTTCGCGGCCCGACAGCCACAAACTGTCGGGCCGCAGTGTTTTCAGACCCCAGCATCTTGTTATTTGCAGCTTTACCGCCACAACCAAGGCAGAAAATGGCAACTGCATCATTGGCTAGGTGTCACCAATGAAACGACTGTAATACAGTAGCAATGTGCAAGGCGTTGAATGTGTCCTGCCACTACTTTGGTCGTTGAACGGAGAAGCCTCATGCGTCGCTTTAACCCCAACCCCGAATACCTGCAAGTACGCGCCGAAGTGCGCAGCAACGAACTGGCCGGCAAACCGATGCCGCGCACCACTCCCAAGGATGTACGCAACGCCAACGCCAGGCGGGAAATCGAGCGACGGCGCATGGAGCGCGACGCCCGCGAATAGGCACAACAACAAAGGCACCCGACTGGGTGCCTTTGTGTTTTGGCAGTCACTGCAACGAAGCCGCCAGATCAGCCCTTCAGCACGGCAGCGAAGGCATCGGCCACGTAGTCCACATTGTGGCTGTTCAAACCGGCCACGCACATGCGGCCGGAGCGCACCAGGTAAACCGCGAATTCCTCGCGCAGGCGATCTACCTGCTGCGGGCTCAGGCCGGTGTAGCTGAACATGCCGCGCTGCTTCACGAAGTAGCTGAAGTCGCGGCCCGGCACCTTGGCGGAAATCACTTCGTACAGCTTCTGGCGCATGGCCTTGATACGCTCGCGCATCACCGACACCTCACCCTCCCATTCGGCACGCAACGCCGGGTCGGTCATCACCAGCGCCGCCACCTGGCCACCGTGGGTCGGCGGGCTGGAGTAGTTGCGGCGCACGGTAGCCTTCATCTGCCCCAGCACGCGGCCGGCTTCCTCGCTGTTGTCACACACCACAGACAGGCCGCCACAGCGCTCGCCGTAGAACGACAGGTTCTTGGAGAAGGAGTTGCTGACAAAGAAGCTGATACCGGCTTCGGTCATGGCGCGAATGGCGAAGGTATCGGCTTCCAGGCTGTCGCCAAAGCCCTGGTAGGCCATGTCGAGGAACGGCAGCAGATCACGCTGCTTCACCACCTCGATCACCTGCAGCCACTGTTCGTTGTTCAGATCCACACCGGTGGGGTTGTGGCAGCACGGGTGCAGCAGCACGACGCTCTTGGCCGGCAGCGTCTTGAGGCAGGCCAGCATCTCGTCGAACTTCACGCCGCAGGTTTCGGCATCGTAGTACGGGTAGTCGTGCACCACGAAACCGGCGCCTTCGAACATGGCACGGTGGTTGTCCCAGGTCGGGCTGCTTACCCATACTTCGCTTTGCGGGAAGTAGCGCTTGAGCAGGTCGGCGCCGATCTTCAGCGCCCCGGAGCCGCCGATGGTCTGAATGGTAGCGATGCGGCTAGCCTTTACCGCCTCATGCTCGGCACCCCACAGCAGCGCCTGCACCGCGGCACGGTAGTTGGCCGCGCCTTCGATCGGCAGGTAGGAACGGGTACCGGCGGTCGCCACGTGACGGCTCTCGGCCTTCTGCACCGACGGCAACAGCGGAATGCGGCCTTCCTCGTCGTAGTACAGGCCAATGCCCAGGTTCACTTTCGGGTTGCGCGGGTCCTGGTTGAAGGTTTCAACCAGGGTCAGGATCGGGTCGCCAGCGTAGGCTTCGACATGAGCAAACATGGTGTTGTGGTTTCTCTCTCTTGATACGGGCTGCAACCCGACAGCCAACGGGTTGCCACGAAAAGCGCCAGTAAAGCTAGCACAAAACCGCCTCACGGGCAGCCTAGCGATGCCAACAAATAGAAATGCGCAATTTCACACCCGAAATTGCACATTTCAGCAGCACAAAATTAAACAATCAGGCCGCCGCACCAGACTGCAACGCTTCCGGCTGCAAGGCGCAGGCGTGCGCCACCACCTCGCCCAGTACGATCACCGCCGGGCTGGCCAAGCCACTGGCCGCTACGTCGGCAGCCAGGCTTTGCAGCGTGGATACGACGTGGCGCTGATCGCTACAGCCGGCGCGATGCACCACCGCCACCGGCAGGCTGGCGGCAAAGCCGGCAGTCATCAGCTCGTCCGCCAGCGCATCCACATTGCTCATGCCCATGTAACAGACCACGGTGAGCTTGGCCGCGGCCAGGCCCTGCCAGTCCGGGCGCGAGCCATCCATGGTATGCGCGGTGACCAGTGCCACGCCGCGCGCCACGCCACGATGCGTCAGCGGCAGGCCCAGGTCGGTACCGGCGGCAAATGCCGCGGTAATGCCGCCAACCGCCTCGACATCGATACCGTGCTCCGCCAGCCAGGCCCACTCCTCGCCGCCACGGCCGAAGATGAACGGGTCGCCGCCTTTCAGCCGCGCCACCTGGCGGCCCTGGCGGGCATAGCGCGCCATCAGGCGCAGGATGAAATCCTGCGGCGTGGATTTGCAGCCGCCGCGCTTGCCTACCTCGACGATGCGGGTGCCAGGGCGGGCGAACTCCAGAATGTCGCGACCAACCAGGTCGTCCACCAGCCAGACATCGCAAGCCTGGATCACCCGCAGCGCCTTCAGCGTCAGCAGTTCCGCATCACCGGGACCGGCGCCAACCAACCATACCTTGCCATTCATGCTGATTCCTTTGATGTGTGCGGGCTGCGGTGCGAATACTGCAGGCTGCCACGATACCGAAGACAAAAAGTTCTGCCAGACCGATTTCTTATAACCAAATAAACAGATTCGCTGCATCAGGCCGCGCACAGCCGCTTCAGCTCCGGCACGCAGGAGCCGCAGCCGGTACCGCAGCGCAGCTCGCGCTTGAGCCCGTCCACGTCCAGCCCACGGCGGATACCGGCGCAGATGGCATCCTCGCGCACACCCTCGCAGGCGCACACCACGCGGGCACGGTTGGCCGCAGCCGCCTGCCCCTGCAGCAAGGCCGCCAGACTGGCCGGTGCCTCTCCACCATCCAGCCAGCCGGTCAGCGCGCCATCGGCACGCACATCGCCAGCCAGCACAAAGCCCAGCGGCGTGCGGCCCTGCAGCCATACCCGGCGCAGGATGCCGCGCGCGGCGTCGTCGAAAGCCGCCAGCGTGGCGTCGGCCGGCAGCAGCCGGGTGGCCAACTCGGCCAGCAGCTCGCTGGAAGGCGCTACAGCCGCAGCCAGGCGCAGCCGCAGGTGCTCCACGCCGTTCAGGCTCACCGGCACCGCCACCGCGTACGGAAAGGCCGCGCGCAGTGCATCCAGCTGCGGGCGCAGCACCTGCACATCGCCGCGCAGCAGCATGGTTGCGCGCCACGGCAGCCTGGCCGGCTCCACGCTGACCGCCGCCAGTTTCAGCTCCGGCTGTTTCGAATGCGGGTCCAGCGCGCGACTGGTGAGTGCGTTGACGCCCTGCCCGCCCAGCGCCGCCGCACCCCAGTGCATGGGGATGAAGGCCACGCCGGGGCGCAGGCTGTCGTCGGCCTCTACCGGCAGCCAGATGGCGCCGCGCTTGTTACGCACCTTCACCAGCTCGCCGTCCTGCAGGCGGTGACGCTGCATGTCGCGCGGGTGCATGGACAGCAGCGGCTCTTCCACGTGGCGGGTCAGCCCCGGCACCAGCGCGGTGCGGCTCATGCTGTGCCAGTGGTCGCGCAGGCGGCCAGTGGTGAGGCGGATGGAAAAATGCGCGGAAACCTTGTCCGCCGGCAGGCGCCAGCCCACATCCAGAAACCGCGCCCGGCCGCTGGTTGTTGCGAACACGCCGTCGGCGTATAGCCGCTTGCGGCCAACCTTGCCGTCGAACGGCCATTGCTGCGGGCCCTGCGTATCGAGAATGGCGTAGCTGAGCCGGCTGTAGTCCAGGTCGCGGCCGGCGGTGGTGGCGGCATGTTCGGCAAATACCGCGCCGGCATCGGTAAACTCGAACAGCCGCACCCGCTCCGGCGCGATGTCGGCTGCCAGCCAGCGCGCCACATCGGCAACGATGCGCCAGTCCGCACGCGCCTGCCCCGGTGGCGGCAGCGCGGCGCGCACGCGGCTGATGCGGCGCTCGCTGTTGGTGACGCTGCCATCCTTCTCCGGCCAGGTGGCGGCCGGCAGCACGATGTCGGCGTAGGCCAGGGTTTCGCTGCCGGCAAAGGCCTCCTGCACGATGACGCAGTCCACCTTTTCCAGCGCGGCGCGCACCAGCGTCTGGTCCGGTAGCGAGTGCGCCGGGTTGGTACAGGCGATCCACAGCACCTTGATCCGGCCTTCCGCCGCCGCCTCGAACATCTCGATGGCGGTGAGTCCTGGGCGCGACGGCAGCTCCGGCACGCCCCACAGCGCGGCCACTTCGGCGCGGTGCGCGGCATTGGCCGGGTCGCGGTGGCCGGGCAGTACGGTGGCGAGGCCACCCACTTCGCGCCCGCCCATGGCATTGGGCTGGCCGGTGAGCGAGAACGGCCCGGCGCCCGGCTTGCCGATGTGGCCGGTGGCCAGATGCAGATGGATCAGCGCCGCGTTCTTGTCGCTGCCGTTGCTGTACTGGTTCAGCCCCATGGTGTAGCAGGACAGCGTGGCCGGGCTGCTGGCAAACCAGCGCGCGGCGGTCACGATATCGTCCTCGTGCACGCCGCACAGCTCGCTGGCGGCACGCGGGGTGAATTCACGCAGCCGCGCACGCAGCACGGCAAAGCCTTCGGTGTGCTGTTCGATGTAATCGCGGTCGATCAGCTCTTCCCAGATCATCACGTTCAGCATGGCGTGGAACAGCGCCACGTCGGTGCCCGGCAGCACCGGCAGGTACAGGTCGGCAATGCTGGCGGTATCGGTGCGGCGCGGGTCGGCCACGATGATCTTCATTGCCGGGTTGGCCGCCTTGGCCTCCTCCAGCCGGCGGAACAGCACCGGGTGGGCATAGGCCATATTGGCGCCAGCGATGAACACGCAGCCGGCGTGGTCGAAGTCCTCGTAGCAGGCCGGCGGCGCGTCGGCGCCCAGCGTCTGCTTGTAGCCGCTCACCGCGCTGGACATGCACAGCCGCGAGTTGGTGTCGATGTTGTTGCTGCCCACCAGGCCGCGCGCCAGCTTGTTGAACAGGTAGTAGTCCTCGGTCAGCAGCTGGCCGGAAAGATAGAACGCCACCGAATCCGGGCCGTGCTCGCGAATGGCGGCAGACAGCTTGCTGCCCGCCATGCGCAGCGCGTCATTCCAGCTGGCGGGCTGCGGCAGCGCGTCCTTGCCGTGGCGCAGGGTTGGCCGCAGCAGCCGCGCCGACAGGCGACCGGTGCTCTCGCCCAGAGTGCGGCCCTTGCTGCACAGGCGGCCGAAGTTGGCCGGGTGCTGCTCGTCGCCGATCACCGTTACCGTGCCGTTTGCCTGCGGTGTTACCCGCACACCGCAGCCGGTGCCGCAGTAGCAGCAGATGGAGGAGACGGTGTTGTTGTGTCCCGTTGCTGTCGTCATGTTTGTCTCCTTAGAGCCTGTACACGCACTGCTGCGCTTCGGCGATACCGCGTGAATTCGGCTCAGTGATGCGCATTGACTGCATGTCAATTCCGCTTCCTCAACCGTTTTCGCCTTGTCTCGCTCTAGCTCGCTAGCGCGTGAGCAGACTCTAGCGGCCAAGCTGTTGCCGATTCAGTCCAGCGCCAGGTACACGGTGCCGGCTTCCTGTTTCAGTGCGATGTGCCCGGCACAGCCTTCATCCGGGGCACAGGCTTCGCCGGTGGCGAGATCAATGTTCCAGTTGTGCAGCGGGCAGGTCACCGTGCGGCCGGAGACAATGCCCTGCGACAGCGGCCCGCCCTTGTGCGGGCACTTGTCGTGCAGCGCGAACAGCTGGTCGTCGGCGGTGCGGAAGATGGCGATGTCCAGCTTGCCCTCGCGCTTGAGTACGCGGGCGCCCTGCGACGGGATGTCCGCCAGCTGGCAGACGGCTTTCCAGTTACTCATGTTGGATCCCTCCATGCGGCCTGGGGCCACGAAAATCTTTGCTGCCACGAACCCCACGAAAGACACGAAAGACAAAACACGGCAGGGAAGGCCCAGTCGCAACCACTGCCATTTGCGCGGCCTCAACAAGCAGAACTGCCCCTGCTTTCGTGCTTTTTCGTGGTTTTCGTGGCCAATTCAACTCACACCGTCAGCGGCGCGAACTCGTGTTTCGCCACGCCCTTGCTGTAGCGCTCTGCCCACGGGTCCTGCTCGAAGGACAGCGCAAAGCGCAGCCGTGCGTACAGCTCGTTGCGGCCAACCTCGTCCTGCAGTACGCGCTGCTTGATGTAGTCCATGCCCACGCGCTGCAGGTAGTGCACGGTGCGCTCCAGGTAGAACGCCTCCTCGCGGTACAACTGCAGGAAGGCGCCGCTGTACTCCATCACCTCCTCGCGGGTCTTCACCTTGCAGAAGAACTCGGCCACCTCGGTCTTGATGCCGCCGTTGCCGCCGATGTACAGCTCCCAGCCGGAATCCACGCCGATGATGCCCACGTCCTTGATGCCGGATTCGGCGCAGTTGCGCGGGCAGCCGGACACCGCCAGCTTCACCTTGGCCGGGCTCCACATGCCGAACAGGTCTTTTTCCAGGTCGATGCCCATCTGGGTGGAATCCTGGGTGCCAAAGCGGCAGAACTCGCTGCCGACACAGGTTTTTACCGTACGCAGGCTCTTGCCGTAGGCGTGGCCGGACGGCATGTCCAGCTCCTGCCACACCTTGGGCAGGTCTTCCTTCTTCACGCCCAAGAGGTCGATACGCTGGCCGCCGGTCACCTTCACCATCGGGATCTGGTACTTGTCGGCCACGTCGGCGATGCGGCGCAGCTCGGACGGGTTGGTTACCCCGCCCCACATGCGCGGCACCACCGAGTAGGTGCCGTCTTTCTGGATGTTGGCGTGCACCCGCTCGTTGATGAAACGCGACTGCGGATCATCTTTCGCCTCGCCCGGCCAGGTGGAAATCAGGTAGTAGTTCACCGCCGGGCGGCAGCTGGCACAGCCGTCCGGGCTGCGCCAGGCTAGCTCGCGGAAGGTGTCGGCCAGGGTGATCAGGTGCTTGTCGCGAATCGCCTGGCGCAGCTGGCCGTGGGTCATGTCGCTGCAGCCGCAGATGGCTTTCTCCGACTTGGGCTTCACGTCGGCGGCGCCGCCCACGCAGTTGATCAGGATCTGCTCCACCAGCCCAGTGCAGGAGCCGCAGGAGCTGGCTGCCTTGGTGTGCTTCTTCACGTCGTCCACCGTGAACAGGCCCTTCTCCTGGATCGCCTTGACGATGCTACCCTTGCACACGCCGTTGCAGCCGCACACTTCGGCCTCGTCCGGCATGCTCATGGCGCGGTTCTGGCCGGCATGGCCGGTGTCGCCGATGGCGCCCTCGCCCAGCATCAGCTGGTCGCGGATCTCATGCACGGCATGGCCTTCGCGAATCAGGCGGAAGTACCAGCCGCCATCGGCGGTGTCGCCGTACAGGCAGGCGCCCACCAGCTTGTTGTCCTTCACGATCAGCTTCTTGTACACGCCGCCCATCGGATCGGACAGCATGATCTCCTCGCAGCCGTCGCCGCCCATGAACTCGCCGGCGGAGAACACGTCGATGCCGGTAACCTTGAGCTTGGTGGAGGTGGCCGCCGGCACGTAGCGGGCAATGCCGTAGTTGGCCAGATGGTTGGCCGCAACCTTGGCCATGTCGAACAGCGGCGCCACCAGGCCGTAGCTCACGCCACGATGGCTGACGCACTCGCCCACGGCGTAAACGCGCGGGTCGAAGGTCTGCAGGAAATCATTCACCACCACGCCGCGGTCGCAGTACAGGCCAGAGGCTTCTGCCAGGCTGTAGTTGGGGCGGATGCCCACCGCCATCACCACCAGATCGGCCGGCACCGCGTCGCCATCCTTGAAGCGCACCGCACACACGCGGCCGCTCTCGCCCTGTACCAGTTCGGCGGTCTGCTTCTGCAGCAGGAACTTCAGCCCCTTGGCCTCCAGGCTCTGCTGCAGCAGGCGGGCGGCGGTCTTGTCCAGCTGGCGGTCCAGCAGCCATTCACCCAAGTGCACCACGGTCACTTCCATGCCACGTGCCAGCAGGCCGTTTGCCGCTTCCAGGCCCAAGAGGCCACCGCCGATCACTACCGCGTGGCGATGGCTGCTGGCGGCGCTGATCATCGCCTCCACATCGGCAACATCGCGGAAGGTCACTACCCCCGGCAGGTCCTTGCCCGGCACCGGCAGGATGAACGGGCTGGAGCCGGTGGCCAGCAGCAGGCGGTCATACGGCACGCTGGTACCGTCGGCAGCGCGCACCACGCGGCGGCCGCGATCGATGTCCACCACCGGTTTGCCCAGGTGCAGGGTAATGCCGTTGTCGGCGTACCAGTCCACATCGTTGAGCATGATTTCCGGCAGCGTCTGCTCACCGGTAAGCACCGGCGACAGCATGATGCGGTTGTAGTTGGCGTGCGGCTCGGCGCCGAACACGGTGATGTCGTAGGCGTCCGGAGCCAGCTTGATCAGCTCCTCCAGCGTGCGCACCCCGGCCATGCCATTGCCCACCATGACCAATTTCTGTTTGTCCATTGTGTTGCTTTCCTTTCCTGCCGGCTGCGCCGCTGCGGCCTTGCTACAGCACAGTCCAAAAGAAAAAGGTCCGCTGCCCGGAGTGGAATGCTCCGTGACAGCGGACCTCTTTGTCCCTACTTCCGCACCGCCATTGGCGCGAAAGACCTTTGCGTGTTTCAGTTCAGCAAGTGGCGTGCCAGCTTTAGCGGCCAGTTTTGAAGTAAGCCCACGATCTCGCGAGCAAAGGCGAGACAAGGCGAAATCGGCTGAGGAAGCGGAGTTTACAAGTAGTAAATGCGCATATCTGAGCCGAATTTAACGCCGTATCGCCGACGCGCAGCAGACCGTGCTCCGACTATTTGCGAGCCTTGCGGCCAAGCTCTGCCTTCGCTTGGTGCAGTGCGGCACGAAAACAGGGAATGTGAGCCAGGACTGTGCGGCCGGTAGCCGCTGGCGCTGCAACAAAAACCCCCGCTGTTTGGCGGGGGCTGGATACGGGCAATGTCGCTACACAGTGACTAGCGGCGACGCCAGCCATTCCACAGCGCAGTAATGATCAGCACCAGGAACAGCAGGCCGGTCCATGCCGGCATCGACTGCCCCAGGAAGGTCCAGCCAATTTCGGCACATTCGCCGCTGCCCTTGAATACCGTTTCCAGCAGCTGCTGCCACGGCAGCGTCTCCAGCATGAAGTCCAGCCCCGGCCCGCAAGCCGGCACCTGGTCCTTGGGCAGGTGCTGCAGGTAGACATGCCAGGCCGATACCGAGCCCCCTGCCAGCGCCGTCAGCGCCACCAGAGTGCTGGCCAGCCTGGCGCGCCACTGCTGCGGATTGAGCACGGCAAACAGTGCCGCGAGCACACCGGTGGCAATGATTCCCACCCGCTGGAAGATGCATAGCGGGCAAGGCTCCAGGCCCAGCACATGTTGGGCATACAAGGCAAAGGCCATGGCTGCCGCGCATAACAATGCAATGGCGGCAAAGCCCTGACGTTGAGTCAGATTCATGATTCCCCTTCAAGCAATAAGCAAAGACAATAATTGCAGACCATCAATATTCCAGAAAATTCAGCACCTCAACCTGGCGCGCCATGGCATCACGATAACCCAGCTCGATCAGCTCCTTGCAGTAGCCGGGTTCGAACAGCAGGTAGCTGGCAAGTACCGACCCTCGCTGGCGCATGGCGCCGGTACCACGCAGCAGGAAGCGCATTGCCGGCGGAAAACTTTGCACATGCTTATAGGCGATGGCTTCCAGCGACACACTCGGAGAAATATTAAACACATCCACCCGCTTCAGCGCTGTGCGGCCGCTGCTGCGCACATGTTCGTCGATCAGCGAGACCGTGTGATTGACCCGCGTCAGCCGTTCCATGTCGGCCGCCATGCTGTCAAAGAAGATGCTGTTGAGCAAGTGGCCGAATATCATCGCCAGCGTTGGCTTGTCGGCCTGCAGCCGTCGCTCCTGGCTGGGCCGGGTGGAGTTCAGCCCCACCACGAACAGTTTTTCCGCCCCCAAGTGCAAGGCTGGCGACAGCGGCGCCATCTGGCGGATGGCGCCATCGCAATAGAACCTGCCGCCGATGCTGGCGGCGGGAAAGATCAGCGGAATTGCCGAGGTGGCCATCAGGTGGTCGAGGCCAATGCGCTCGCGCACGCCGTGGCGCTGGTGCCGATCCCATTCGTCGATGCAGTCGGCGCCTTCGAAGAAGCTCACCGACTGCCCGGTACTGTAGCAGGAGGCTGTCAGCGCCAGCGCCCGCAGGTCGCCTCGATGAATGGACTGGGCAATGCCCTCGAACTGCACCGAATGCGACAGCAGCTCACGCAGTGGCGCGTTATCGAGAAAGCTGGGCGGGTTGTGCACCAGCTTGCCGCCGGTAAATACCGAGCCCCCCCACTGCAGAAAGGCCTGGGCAAAGAATGGCCAGTCGGAACGATAGATTTGCGGAACATGCAGCCCCTTCCACATCTTGGCCAGAAAGGCGGTGGCGCGGCGAAAATGCGTTGCCCCGGCAGCCAGCCCCACGGCATTGATGGCACCAGCCGAGGTGCCGCTGATGATGGGAAACGGATTACCACTGTTGCGCGGCAGCATGTGCGCCACCGCCATCAGCACCCCAACTTGATAGGCGGCGCGGGCGCCACCGCCGGCCAGTACCAGGCCCACTGCAGGCTTAGACTTGCTCATGACTCTCCCCTTTTTTTCATTATGGGACAGTATCAGCAGTTGCAAGTCATGCTTAATTACTGGGGCAAGTACAAATCAGGCCTCGCCTGCCACCATCATTTTTTCCAGCAGCACCGAGCCCATGTAACGGCTGCCCCGGCGGTCGATGTCATCGCCGATAGCCACGATGTGCTGCAGCATCTCGCGCAGGTTGCCGGCAATGGTGAACTCTTCCACCGGGTAGGCGATCACGCCGTTTTCCACCCAGAAACCACTGGCGCCGCGCGAGTAGTCGCCGGTCACCATATTGATGCCGTGGCCCATCAGCTCGGTAATCAGCAAGCCATTGCCCATCTGTCGCAGCAATGCTTGCAGGCCGCCAGTGGCGGTTGGCCGCACCAGCAGATTGTGCGAGCCGCCAGCATGGCCGGTGCTCTGCATGCCCAGCTTGCGCGCCGAGTAGCTGCCCAGGAAGTAGCCCTGCAGCACGCCATCCTTCACCAGCTCGCGCTCGCGAGTAGCTACGCCTTCCTCGTCGTAACAGCCGCTGGCCAGGCCACGCACCAGGAACGGGTCTTCGTGCACGTTCAGCAACGGCGATGCCACCTGGGTACCCAGCGAGTCCAGCAGGAAGCTCGACTTGCGGTACAGGCTGCCGCCACTCACCGCCTGCACCAGGTGCGACAGCAGGCTACCCGCCACCGGCGCCTCGAACAGCACCGGGTACTGGCCGGTCTTCACACGGCGGCCATCCAGCCGGCGCACGGTGCGCTCACCGGCCACGCGGCCAACCTCGGCAGCAGATAGCAAGTCTTCCGGGTGGCGTGCGCTGCTGTACCAGTAGTCGCGCTGCATGCTGTCGCCGCCGCTGGCCACTACCGCTGCCGACAGGCTATGGCGCGAAGTGGTCTGGCTGGCGACAAAGCCGCTGCTGTTGCCGTAGCTGTGACGGGTGACGTGGCTGGATACGCTGCCGCCTTCCGAATTACTGATGCGCGCATCCACCGCCCGCGCCGCATCCTCGCACTCGCGGGCGATATCGATGGCACGTTCCACCGGCAGGCTCCACGGCTGGTACAACTCCAGCTCGCGATCATTGGCGTGGTCGAACAGCAGCGCCTGGTCGGCCAGGCCGGCGCAGTCGTCCTCGGCGGTATAGCGCGCGATGTTCAGCGCCGCCGCCACGGTATCGGCCAGCGCCCGGTCGGAAAAATCGGAAGTGCTGGCATGGCCCTTCTTCTGGCCGATATACACCGTCAGCGATACGCCCTTGTCGCGATTGAACTCGATGGTTTCCACTTCGCCCAGGCGTACCGACACATTCTGGCCGCAACTTTCGGACACATCTGCTTCCGCTGCGGTAGCACCGCCATCTTTCGCCAGGCTGAGCATGCGGCCAACGATGTTTTCCAGGGTCGCTTCGCTATAAGAAAAAATTTGTTCCGACATATCCGCTTTCCGCTAGGTGCACGGCGCGCAGCTTGCTCAGGCGGCCGTAGCAGGGTGATTTCCGGTATCATACCAGCTTGACACTTTTCACAAGCTTTACCAATGGCCACTGATTACCTGAACGAAGACGACAACGGCCTGCCTCCAAGCCGTTCCCAGCTCAAGCGCGATAGCGAAGCCCTGCAGGAACTGGGCCGCGAGCTGACAGAGCTGCCGGCCGGCAAGCTCAAGAAAATGGAACTGGACGAGCATCTGCTGGTGGCCGTGCTCGACTACCAGCGCTTTACCGCCAACGGCGCCAAGCGCCGCCAGATGCAGTACATCGGCAAGCTGATGCGCGGCGTCGACCCGGCGCCGATCGAGGAAAAGCTGGCCGCACTGCGCGGCGATGCCAGCGCCCACACCAACTGGCTGCACCTGCTGGAACGCTGGCGCGAACGCATGCTGGAGGACGACAAGAACGTACAGCAGTTCATTGCCGAATTCCCCGAGGTGGACGTGCAGCAGCTGCGTACCACGGTGCGCAATGCGCGCAAGGAACGCGCCGAAGACAAGGCACCCAAGGCGGCACGCCAGCTGTTCCAGATGATCAAGGACCTGATCCCGCAGCAGGGCAAGCAGAAGAACGCGCCGGACGACGACTTCGACAACGAGGACGAACAGGCATGACACTGAAAATCGGGCTGGTGTCCATTTCCGATCGCGCCAGCCAGGGCGTATACGAAGACAAGGGCATTCCGGCACTGGTGGACTGGCTGACGCTGGCGATCAGTTCCCCATTCACCACCATCACCCGCCTGATTCCGGACGAGCAAGCCGAGATCGAAGCCTCGCTGCGGCAGCTGGTGGACGAAGAAGGCTGCCAGCTGGTACTCACCACCGGCGGCACCGGCCCGTCGCCGCGCGATGTCACCCCGGAAGCCACGCTGGCGGTAGCCGACCGCGTAATGCCGGGCTTTGGCGAGCAGATGCGTCAGATCAGCCTGAGGTTCGTTCCCACCGCCATTCTGTCGCGCCAGGTAGGCGTGATCCGCAAGCAGAGCCTGATCCTGAATCTGCCTGGCCAGCCCAAGGCCATTCGCGAAACCCTGGAAGGCCTGCGTGAAGAAGGCGTGGTAACCGTACCTGGGATTTTCGCCGCCGTGCCCTACTGCCTGGACCTGATCGGCGGGCCGTACGTGGAAACCCGCCCGGAGGTAGTCAAGGCATTCCGCCCCAAATCCGCCATCAAGCCGCAAGCCTGATGAGCTACCAGCCGCCGCGCTGGCTGCATGGCAGCCATGCCGACACCATCTGGCCGGCACTGTTCATCCGCCAGCGCCCGCCGGTGTACCGCCGCGAGCTATGGCCGACACCTGACGGCGGCGAGGTCGCGGTAGATCGCGTGGATGGCCAGCCGGGCGCCCCGCTGGTGGTACTGTTCCACGGCCTGGAAGGCAGCAGCCACAGCCACTACGCCATCGCACTGATGCAGGCAGTGGCGCAGCGTGGCTGGCATGGCGCAGTGCCGCACTTCCGCGGCTGCGGCGGCGTGGAAAACCAGCAGCCGCGAGCCTATCACGCCGGCGACTCGGCCGAGGTGGCATGGATTCTGCACCGACTGGCCAAGGAGCATCCGCAGCTGTTCGCGGCTGGCGTGTCGCTGGGCGGCAATATGCTGTTGCGTTACCTGGGCGAACAGCAAGAACAGGCGCTGCCCTTGGCTGCGGCCGCGGTATCGGTACCGATAGACCTGGGCGCCGCCAGTACCCGACTGGATCGCGGCCTCGGCAAATGGCTGTACACCCGCATGTTCCTGTCCACGCTGAAGCCCAAATCGCTGCGCCAACTGCAGCGCCATCCTCAACTGTTCGATGCACAGGCGCTGCGCCGCGCGCGCACCTTCGCCCAGTTCGACAACCTGGTCACCGCGCCGCTACACGGCTACCGCGATGTCAGCGACTACTGGGAACGCGCCAGCAGCAAGCCACTGCTACGGCAGATCATGCGGCCAACCCTGCTGCTGAATGCGCGCAACGACCCGTTTTTGCCGCCCAGTGCCTTGCCGCTACCCGACGAGGTCAGCGCGGCGGTAACACTGGAACTGCCAGAACGCGGCGGTCACGTCGGCTTTGCCACCGGCCCGTTTCCGGGGCGGCTCGACTGGCTGCCGCAACGTCTGCTAGGATTTTTCGATACCCATCTCATTGCCGCCGACAACTACCCCGGCGGCGATCACTGAAAGCCTGGACATGTCCGACATCCTCACCAAGATCTGTGCCACCAAGACCCAGGAAGTCGCCCAGCGCCGGCCACTGCGCTCGCTGGCCAGCCTGCGTGCCGAGGCGGAAGCCCGCCGCGATGATCGCCGCGACTTTGTCGGCGCCATTCGTGACAAGCATGCCCGCAACTTGCCAGCGGTAATTGCCGAGATCAAGAAGGCCAGCCCCAGCAAGGGCGTGATCCGCGCCGATTTCGACCCGGCTGCGATTGCGGCCAGCTACGCGGCAGCCGGTGCCGCCTGCCTGTCGGTACTGACGGATGCACCCTACTTCCAGGGTCACGAAGACTACCTGGTTGCCGCCCGTGCTGCCTGCCAGCTGCCGGTGCTGCGCAAGGATTTCATGGTCGACGAGTACCAGATCGTGGAAGCCCGCGCCATTGGCGCCGACTGCATCCTGCTGATCGCCGCCGCGCTGTCGCTGCCGCAGATGCGCGACTTCGAGGCGCTGGCGCAGGAGCTGGGCATGGCGGTACTGGTGGAGGTGCACGACGAATACGAGCTGGAAGCCGCGCTGCAGCTGAATACTCCGCTAGTGGGCGTGAACAACCGCAACCTGCGCACCTTCGAGGTAGACCTGCAGACCACGCTGCGCCTGCTGCCGGAGATTGGCAGCGAGCGTATCGCGGTAACCGAAAGCGGCATTCTCAGCCAGCAGGATGTGGCGCTGATGCGCGAGCACGCGGTACATACCTTCCTGGTAGGCGAAGCGTTCATGCGCGAGGCCGACCCGGGAGCAGGTCTGGCGCGGATGTTCTTTTGATTTCCAGCCGATGATTCACTGCAAGCGCTTAATTCACTTGCCGCCACAGTCTTAAGCGACCATATTTGCATAGGCCAGCTACCACGGTTCCAGCACACGATGATCGACCTTAAAGCCATACTGCGCGCCGTTACCGTCGGCAAGCGTACCAGCACCGAAACCACCGAGTCGGCCACCCGACTGGTAAGCACCCTGCCGACCATGGACAGCAGGCCGGCCCTGGTCGAAATCATCAAGGCTGTGGCGCGCATCAACAAGGATGTCAGCGTCACCTTCAAGGACCGCATCAACACCCTGCTGTACGTCGACACCCATACCGCGCCGATCCACCACCACCTGTGCCTGGACTACCTGTCGGGCACGCCACGCGCCCGTGCCTACCTGCCGACCATCCTGGCCTACTGGACAGAACTGTCCAATGGCTACCTGCTGTGCCTGCGCCAGAGCCAGAATAGCAAGACCCCGCAGTTCACCGCAGCGCTGGAGCTGGCGGCGGTACGCGCACTGCATCATCAGCTGAGCCTGATCCGCTGGAGCGCACTGCGCTACATCTACGCCGATGGCAACACCTGGCTGCAGGCATACCGGCTGTACGCACTGATCGAGAAAGCCGGCTTCCAGCAAAAACCATTCACGCTGTATGAAAAAGACGCCGAAAGCGTCACCGCCGAGAAAATGCTGATCCAGGCAGCCATGCTGCACCTGGCGCAAACCGACAACCTGGTGCCGATCGAGATCGAAGCCATCCACCTGATGCTGTCCCGGCTGTCCGACGATGTGCAATTGGGCGAAACCGCCACCAGCAGCGATTTTCAGTACGTCATCAACCTGGACCTGCCCTCGCCGCCGCAGCTGCTGCGCCGTGGCACGCTGGGCAAGGGCTGCCGTTTCTGGTCCGGCGATGCGGTGGTAAACCGGCTGGCCGACCTGATCCTGGATTTCGATCAGGAAATCCCCGACAGTTTCCGCAAGGCCCTGCCGTCAATGAGCGTGGAAAGCTGGCGCAATCTGCTGCAGAAGCTATCCAGCCGCTGGTCGCAGGATGGCGGCAAATCCATGCGCCGGCATGAGCGAATGATGACCAGCAGCATCGCCAAGGTGGAAGTCGGCTTCGAGCGTATTGCCCACTTCCTGCGCCTGAGCCGCAACGTGCCGCTTGGCGATGAGCAATTCAGCGACGAATGGCGCGTCACCGATTCCAGCGAAGCCGGCATCGGCCTGACCTACCTGGGCCGCGATGTTGACAGCCTGCTGATCGGCCGCACCATCTGGGTAACCACCCGCGGCCAACCCGCGCAGATCGGCCTGATCCGCCGCGTACAGCGCCTGAGCGAGGGCGGCACCAAGGTCGGGGTGGAAATGCTCGGCAGCATGCCGCTGCCGGTACAGCTGAGCGAGAACATCAACAGCACCCCGTTCAACGGCATCTACATCACCCAGAACAACACCCGCAGCGGCCAGCGTATTTTCCTGGTGCCAGGCAAACTTGCCGGCGACAACCGCGTACTCACGCTATCCGCCAATGGCAAAACTTACCAGATTCGCATCAACAGCCTGATTGCCAGCCACGAGGACTGCCAGCATGTGGAATTCGAGGCACTGGAACGGCTCAATACCTGAGATTCGTGAGTCAAAACAACAAAGCCCGGCACATAGCCGGGCTTTGTCTTTGCGGCCAACACCAGGGTTGGCCGCAAGTCATTACAGCACTTCAATGATGCCAGCAGCACCCATGCCGGTACCGATACACATGGTCACCATACCGTAGCCCTGCATGCCGGCATCGCGCATGCCGTGTACCAGGGTGGCGGTACGAATGGCACCGGTAGCACCCAGCGGGTGACCAAGCGCAATGGCGCCGCCATGCGGGTTGACCTTGCTGCCATCCAGCTCCAGATCACGCATTACCGCCAGTGCCTGAGCGGCAAAGGCCTCGTTCAGCTCGATCCACTTCAGATCGCCCTGGGCAATGCCAGCCTGGCGCAGTGCAGCCGGAATGGCCTCTTTTGGGCCGATGCCCATGATTTCCGGCGGCACGCCCTTCACCGCGAAGGTGACGTAGCGACCCAGCGGGGTGAGGTTGAACTCTTTGAGGATGCGCTCGGAGACCAGGATCACCGCGCCAGCACCGTCGGACATCTGCGAAGAGTTGCCGGCAGTTACTGAGCCCTTGGCATCGAACACGGTCTTCAGCTTGGCGAGACCATCCAGCGTGGTTTCGCGGCGCGGGCCTTCGTCGGTGTCCAGCACGCGGGTCTTGCTGATCACTTCGCCGTTTTCCAGGTTCGGCGTGCGGTAGGTCACTTCCAGCGGGGTGATCTCGTGCTTGAACTTGCCACCATCGATGGCTGCCAGTGCGCGACGGTGGGATTCAACCGCAAACGCGTCCTGGTCTTCGCGCGATACGTTCCACTGCTGCGCCACTTTCTCGGCAGTCAGACCCATGCCGTAGGCAATGGCGTAGTTCTCGTCCTTGGCGAAGATGGCCGGGTTCAGCGACACCTTGTTGCCCATCATCGGCACCATCGACATCGACTCGGAGCCGGCAGCAATCACCACATCGGCCTCACCCATGCGGATGCGGTCGGCAGCGATCTGCACTGCGTTGATGCCGGACGAGCAGTAACGGTTGATGGTGATGCCACCCACAGTATCCGGCAGGCCGGCCAGCAGCACGCCGATACGCGCCATGTTCAGGCCCTGCTCCGCCTCCGGGAAGGCACAACCCACCACGCAGTCGGAAATCAGCTTCGGGTCCAGCGTCGGCACCTGGGCCAGCGCGCCAGTAATCACGTGCGCCAGCATGTCGTCCGGGCGCACATGGCGCATCATGCCGCGCGGCGCCTTGCCTACCGGGGTGCGGGTAGCCGCAACGATGTAAGCTTCCTGTACTTGTTTACTCATTTTTTGATTCTCCTGGCGGCAGATTGACCTGCCCCTCAGCGTGTCAACCTGCCTATGTTTCTGGCCTTACAGGGCTTGTGGGAGGATTCGTCGTGAGCGGGCCGAGGTTGAAGCGAGAAGCACAGCCGTACAAATGGTACGGCGAACATCACAGCTTCAAGATCGGCACGCGCACCAGAATCACCCCCAAGCGATCAGTTACGCAGCGGCTTGCCGGTAGTCAGCATATTGGCAATGCGGTCCTGGGTCTTGCTGGTCTTCAGCAGCGTCATGAAGGCCTTGCGCTCCAGATCCAGCAGCCACTGTTCGTTCACCAGCGTGCCCTGCTCCACGTCCCCACCGGTCATCACGTCGGCGATCAGGCCGGAGATGAAGAAATCGTGCTGACTGATGAACCGGCCTTCCAGCATGTTCACCAGCTGGCCCTTGATGGAGGCAGCGCCAGCGCGACCGGCCACCGGGAAGGTGGCGCCACGCATCGGCGGGCGGTAGCCGGCCTCGGCCATGGCAATCGCCTGTTGTTTGGCCACGTGCAGCAGCTCGTAGCTGTTGAACACCACCGGATCGCCCTTGCGCAGGAAACCGATTTCCTGTGCTTCCTGGCCGCTGGTGGCCACCTTGGCGGTAGCGATAGCCATGAAGTAGTCCTTCAGTGCGGCCAACACATCGCCGCGTGCCTCCTGTGCGGCGCGGAAGGCAAACTCCTTGCAACCGCCACCGCCCGGCAGCAGGCCCACGCCCACTTCCACCAGACCAACATAGGACTCCAGCGCGGCAACAGTCTTGTCGCAGTGCATGGCAAACTCGCAACCGCCACCGAACACATAGCCCTGGGTTGCCGCCACGGTTGGCACCTGGCTGTAGCGCAGGCGCATGGAGGTGTCCTGGAAGCGGCGCACGGTGGCGTCGATGGCATCCCAGTCGCCCATCATGAAGGCAGGCATCATTGAGGTGAGGTCGGCACCGACGGAGAACGGCTCCTCGGTCTGCCAGATCACCAGGCCCTTGAAGCGGGCTTCAGCAATATCGATGGCGGTATGCAGACCGTCGATTACGTCCGGGCCAATCGCGTGGGCCTTGGACTTGAACGACACCACCAGCACGCCGTCGCCAGTAGTGAAGGCGCGCACGCCATCGTTCTCGAACACGGTTTCGCCCAGCGGCGCATTCGCCTCACCCAGCACCTTGGCCGGAGCCAGCTGGCGCTGGTACACATCCAGCGTGCTGCGGCCAACCAGTTTGCCACCAGCGGCATCGAAAGAGCCGTCGGCAAAGTGCACGCCGGCACGATCCGCCTGCAGCGCCCATGCCGGCAGCTCGGCAGCTACCAGCGACTTGCCGGCCTGGATGTCTTCGGCAATCCACTTGGCCACCTGCTGCCAGCCGGCAGCTTGCCAGGTTTCGAACGGACCAACGCTCCAGCCAAAGCCCCAGCGAATGGCAAAGTCCACGTCGCGGGCACAGTTGGCGATATCGCCCAGATGGTAGGCGATGTAATGGAACACGTCGCGGAAGCAGGCCCACAGGAATTGCGCCTGCGGGTGCTCGCTATCGCGCAGCTTCTGGAATTTTTCCGCCGGATTGGCGATCTTCAGGATGTCCTTGACCGCGTCATCGCCTTTCTGGCCGCTGCCGACGTACTCACCCTTGGCCGGGTCGAGCACGAACATCTGCTTGCCATCCTTCTTGTAGATGCCAGCCTTGGTCTTGGCACCCAGCGCACCGGCGGCGATCAGCTTCTGCAGCCATTCCGGCGACTTGAACAGGCCATGCCACGGGTCATTCGGCAGCGTATCGTCCATGGTCTTCACCACGTGGGCAAAGGTATCCAGGCCCACCACGTCGGCGGTGCGGAAGGTCGCGGACTTCGGGCGACCCAGGCGCGGGCCGGTCAGGTCGTCCACCACGTCGAAGCGGATGCCGAATTTCTCGGCGTTGGCGATGGTAGCCAGCATGGAGAACACGCCAATGCGGTTGGCCACGAAGTTCGGGGTATCCTTGGCACGCACCACACCCTTGCCCAAGGTGGTCACCAGGAAGCGCTCCAGGTTGTCCAGCATCGCTGCATCGGAGCCCACGCACGGGATGATCTCGACCAGATGCATGTAGCGCGGCGGATTGAAGAAATGCACGCCGCAGAAGTGCGGCTTCAGCGCGGCAGGCAGGCCATCGGCCAGCTGGTTGATCGACAGGCCGGAGGTGTTGGTAGCGAAAATGGTGTTCGCACCCAGATGCGGCGCCACCTTGTGGTACAGATCGGTTTTCCAGTCCATGCGCTCGGCAATCGCCTCGATCACCAGGTCGCACTCCTGCAGCAGATGCAGGTGCTCTTCATAGTTGGCCGGCTGGATAAAATTCACCGCGTCTTTGTTGGACAGCGGCGACGGCTTGAGTTTTTTCAGCCCCTCGATGGCTTTCAGTGCAATCGCACTCTTCGGACCTTCCTTGGCAGGCAGGTCGAACAGCACGGTCGGCACCTTGGCATTAACCAGATGAGCGGCGATCTGCGCCCCCATCACGCCGGCGCCGAGCACGGCCACCTTGCGCACGATGAATTTGGTTTGAGACATGGTTTCCTCGGTTGTCTTATCGAACAAACATGGTGAAGGCCTCTCGGATTATAGGTTCCGGGTAGGCCCTGCTCGGGTTTCTACTGCATGGCAAGTCCGATACAGTAACTGAACAAAAATTCAGCATTACCCTTAAAAAAACGGCAGCGGACTACCGTGTCTTGCGGCCAACCTTGAAAGGTTGGCCGCATTGCTACTGATTGCGATCAGAACTTGTAGTTGTACTGCACACCCAGAATCTGGGCGTGGGAATCATACTCAGCGGTACCAACTGTCTGGCTGGATACGCAGGTGCTCTGACCTTGAGTCAGGCAGCGGCCATCAACATTAGCCTTGGCATCCTTGATGAAGATATAGCTATAGGCGAAGTCGATAGAAGAAGCCTTGTTCAGGTTGTAGCGGCCACCGAACGACAACCAGATACGGTCATTGTCCGGCAGGGTTGCCAGGCGGTGATCGTCATCCGGCACCGGCGACTTGTCGTAGGCCACACCGGTACGCAGCTGCAGTGCATCGGAGTACTGGTAAGCGCCACCCAGAGAAATTTTGTAGGTGTCTTTCCACGCCGGATTCAGGTAGGTGGTATCGGACTGGCCGGCAGCAGCCTTGCTGGTGGCGTACTTCAGCTGTGCCGAGCTGAAGCGGGAATGCTTGGTCCAGGTAACATCACCGAACAGGGTAACTTTCGGATCCAGCTTGCGCATGGCATGCAAGGACAGTGACTCCGGGGTGGTGATCTTGATACTTGCCGCCTCTTCATCCGGGAACAGCGACTTCACCAGGTTGGAGACAACACCAGGAGCACCACCTGCTCCTAATAGTGCGTCGGTGCCGCGCTGCCACTTGGCAGTGCCGGACAGGTTATGCTCGATTTCGGAACGATAGTTCACGCCAATACGGGTATTGGCATCCACATCCCACAGCCAGGCCAGGTTGTAGCCATAACCCCAGTCGTCACCATCCACGTCAGCAAAGCCGTCATACACACCGTTCGCGCCGAGCCCAGAGCCAAAGTTGGCATACTGCCGCAGGTGTGCTTTGGCGTACTGGGCAGTCAAACCCAGCGCCACCGAATGCTGATCATTCAGCTTGAAGGCTACGGTCGGGTTGAAGTCGATTGTCTTCAGCGAGGTAGCATTCAGGTTGTAACGCAGTACGGAGTTGCGCTGATATTCGGTTTCGGAGGCAAACGGTACGTAAATGCCCAAGCCGGCAACAACGCGATCGGTCAGCTTGTGGGTGAGATAGAGATGTGGCACAGCAACCAAATCTTCGGTGATCTTGCCACTATTGGCACCGCTAATGGCGGCACCGATCGGGCGCGGCGTACCGGCAGTGGTGTAATTACCTGTCGCATTGCTGTACTCGACGCTCGGCGCCACCAGGTTCAGCGCGCCAGAGAAGTTGGTACCTTCCAGCTTGGTCATGCCGGCGGCGTTGTAGAAAATCGTGGACGCATCGGCTG
The DNA here is from genome assembly GCF_042648905.1 of Vogesella amnigena. Classification (NCBI taxonomy): domain Bacteria; kingdom Pseudomonadati; phylum Pseudomonadota; class Betaproteobacteria; order Neisseriales; family Chromobacteriaceae; genus Vogesella; species Vogesella amnigena. The sequence goes on from NZ_JBHRYH010000046.1 coordinate 47,173, forward strand.
CTTCTGCAGCACTGGCGTTGGCGGTGGATTGCGAGCTTACCGACTGGGTACCGAAGTGATAGCCAGAAGCCAGGGTGGCTGCAGACACCCCCATGAGCATCACCGAAAGAGTCAGACGCTTGAGTTGCATGGTGTTATTCCCTCTGTGTTTTGGCAGTGCTGTCTTGATCGTTTTGTTTGGTTCGATCTGTTGCCGATGGTATCAGAGTCGATACCTTGATCAAGTTCTTTCGAGCGAATGTTCCAAACAATCGTTTCATTACTGCCACACTGATGGTTTGCCACCAAAAAACGCGCAAAAAGATCAGATCAGGCGGGAACGACCATCGTCATCGATGGCGACATAGGTAGAAATCAGCTCGGTCACCGGCAGCACTTCCCCACTCATGCGCTCGGTTTCCACGGTGATTTTCAGTGTCACCGACTTTTGCCCCAGGCGCAGCTTGTCGGCATAGATGGAAACAAAGTCACCCAACTGGATGGGGTTGGCGAACTGGAAGGCATTCACCGCCACGGTGGTTACCTGCCCGCGCGCCAGGCGCTCGGCCACTGCCGATCCGGCCAGGTCGATCTGCCCCATCAGCCAGCCCATGTGCACACGGCCATGGACATTGGTGCCATGCACCTCGGCACGAACACGCAAAACCGGCTGACGGTTGCCGGCGTGCAGCAAATTCTCTTGCATTGTCATCTCCTCCAGATGTCGCTCTGCCACACAAAGCGACATCGGCAGAAGAAGAGCGGCCAGCGGCCGCTCCGATGCCCAAACTCGGCTTAGAAGATCAGGCGCTGCAGCAAGCCTTCGTCATGCAGCTCCAGCTTCTTGTCGAAGTCGTCGACCATGATCACGTCGCGCTTGAGCTTGCGCGCGCGGCTAACGGCATCGAACTCGACCTGGGTAATCACACCGCCCTGCAGCGCTTCGGCCAGACGCTCGCGCGCGGTCACCGACTGGAACTTGCCATCACGCGCCAGCTTGCGCAGCTTCTGCTCCACCGGCTCGGTTTCCAGCATCGCTTTCAGCGCCGGCACCAGCACCCCTACCGGATCGGTTTCGTCCTGCGACACGAACATGCCACGGGTCAGGCGATCGCGGGTCGGTCCCAGCTCCATCAGGCTGCGTGCCACCTGGGTGCCGATATGGTCACTGGCCGGCTTCAGCGTGAGGCCCCATGGGAAGATCACCTTGCGCAGCACTGCGGCCAACATGCGGCTGGGCAGGTTGGCAAGAAAGCCATCCATGGCCTGCTGCAGGTCATACAGCGCATTTTCCACCGCCCATTTCAGGACCGGCAGGTCTTCCTTCGGTGCGCCATCACGCTCGAAACGCTTCAGGCAGGCAGAGGCAATGTACAGATTGGACAACATGTCGCCAAGGCGCGCCGACAGCTTCTCGCGGAACTTCAGGCTACCGCCCAGGCTGAACATCGCCATATCGGACAGCAGCGCAAAGGCACTGGAGAAACGGGTGAGCTGTTTGTAGTAGCCAGCCACCTCGCCACCTTTCGGGCTGCCCACCAGCCTGGCTCCGGTCAGCCCCATCCACAGCGAGCGGAACACATTGCTGATCACGAAGTTGATGTGGCCGGTGATTGCCTTGTCGAACTCGCCACCATCGTTCTCCATTGCCGCCTTGATCTCGCGCAGCACGAACGGGTGGCAACGAATCGCGCCCTGGCCGTAGATGATCATCGAGCGGGTAAGGATGTTGGCACCTTCCACGGTAATGGCGATGGGAATCGCCTGGTAGGCGCGCGCCAGGTAATTGCGCGGCCCCAGCACCACCGCCTTACCGCCATGCACATCCATGGCATCGTTCAGCGTTTTGCGCATGCGCTCGGTGTTGTGGTACTTCAGCACCGCGGACAGTACCGAGGGCTTCTCGCCGATATCCAGGCCGGTCAGTGCCAGATCCTGCGATGCTTCCATCTGGTAGGTGAAGCCACCGATGCGCGCCATCGCCTCGTCCACGCCCTCGAACTTGCCAATGGACAGACCGAACTGGTCACGAATGCGGGCATAGGCGCCAGTGGCGTAGGACGCCACCTTGCCGGAAGCCACCGACATGGCCGGCAAGGAGATGCAACGCCCCACCGACAGACACTCCACCAGCATGCGCCAGCCCTGGCCGGCATAGTCGCGACCGCCGATGATCCACTCCAGCGGAATGAACACATCCTTGCCCCAGGTCGGGCCGTTCATGAACGCGGCGCCACCCGGAAAATGGCGTCGGCCGATGCACACACCCTCGTGCTCGGTAGGCACCAGTGCGCAGGTGATACCGATATCTTCCTTGTCGCCCAACAGGTGTTCCGGGTCGTACATCTTGAACGCCAGACCAAGAATGGTGGCCACTGGCGCCAGGGTGATCCAGCGTTTTTCCCAGCTCACACGGATACCCAGCACGTTCTCATGACGCTGGCCGCTACGCGGGTCGGTATAGCTACCATGGCAGACAATGCCGTAGTCCGGAATCGCACCGGCGTCGGAACCAGCGTACGGGCTGGTCAGAGCGAAACATGGCACTTCCACGCCCTTGGCCAGACGCGGCAGGTAGTAGTCCTTCTGCGCCTCGGTACCGTAATGCTGCAGCAGCTCGCCCGGCCCCAGCGAGTTCGGTACCATCACCGACACTGCTGCGGTACCGCCTCGGGTGGCGATCTTGGTCACCACCTTGGCATGCGCGTAATTGGAGAACTCCAGACCGCCATACTTCTTCTTGACGATCATGCCCAGGAAGCCGTTGTTCTTGATGAACTGCCACACCTCTTCCGGCAGGTCTTTCAGCTCATGGGTGATCTTCCAGTCATCCACCATCTTGCACAGCTGCTCGGTCGGACCATCGATAAAAGCCTGCTCTTCCGCAGTCAGCTTCGGGTCCGGGAACGACAGCAGGCGCTGCCAGTCCGGTTTGCCGGAGAACAGGTCGCGGTCCCACCATACCGTACCGGCATTGATGGCCTCCTGCTCGGTCTGCGACATGGCCGGAGTGATTTTTTTGAATACGGAGAATACCGGGCCGGTGAATACCGCACGGCGCAGGATAGGCAGATTGAGTACAGCGGCGACAAGGCCGAATACCACCCAGATGGCGAGCGGTACCTGGCAGCCCCAGACAAGTTGCAGACTGGCCAGCCAGCCAGCCAGCACGACAGTCCAGAACAAAACCGGTGCGCGGAAATAGGCCAGCGCACCGATCAAGAGGACAAGCATTACGGCAGATATCATTGTGGTTTACCCTCGTGTTGACCCTGTCAAGTCAATCAGATGGGCGCCGACAACCCCGCCACGACAAAAGGTATCAGGTGCTTGACGATCAGTTCCGGGTCACGGGCATTCACCACCTGACTGCGGCCAAAGATCTTCAGCACATCATTACCGGCAAAGGCGTTGAACATCACGGTAAACGCGAAGTGCATGCGCCATGCGATATCTTCGGCTGCGAACTGCGGCAGCGCGCGCTGGAAGGCAGCGGTATACCGCTGCACGAACACGCTGTACTGCTGGGAAAGTGCCTCGCGCAGCAGGCGGTGATTTTCCACCAGCGTGCGCGACATCAGCCTGACAAATAGCGCCCCGCCCCTCGCAGGGTCTTTTGACAGTGCCAGACACGGACGGACAAAGGAGCGTACCAATGCCTCCGCCGACAGCGCTTCACCCGACTGTTCCGCAGCATCCAGCTCCGCGAGACAGGCCGCCACGAAGGGGCCGATCCGCCGCATGAATACCGACTCGAACAGCGCATCTTTCGAACCGAAGTGGTAATTCACCGCAGCCAGATTCACTTCTGCCTGCTGGGTGATCATGCGAAGCGAGGTGGCCTCAAAACCATGCTCCACAAACAGGCGTTCTGCTACATCCAGAATGCGCGTTGCGGTATCCGGTTTGTTCGCTTCCATGTTGTCTTGAACCTTGATCGGGGTAATAAGTTGCGTCGCCTTGTCCATCATGACTTTCGAACAAGTGTTTGAAACATACGTTCAGATTTGACGCCTGTCAAGGAATGCATTGCCTTACTCCTGCAAATCGTTAACAAACTGAAAACGGCAGTCCATATTCTAGACTGCCGCCTGCTTGAAACAATTGTTTATTTTTATAGACCGCGCAACAAATCGGCCTTGATATCTTCAATATGTTCCAGCCCCACCGCCACGCGGAGCAGGCCTTCGGTGATGCCAGCCTTGGCACGTGCCTCCGGGGTAATGCGGGCATGGGTGGTGGAGGCCGGATGGGTGATGGTGCTCTTCACGTCGCCCACGTTGGCGGTACGCGAAATCATCTGCACCGCATCCACCACGCGCCAGGCCGCCTCGCGACCACCCTCCACCTCGAACGACACCACCGCCCCGCCGCCTTTTTGCTGGCGGCAGGCCAGCTCATACTGCGGATGGCTTGGCAGCCCTGGGAAGAATACACGGCTCACCGCCGGCTGCTGCTGCAGCCATTCGGCCAGCGCCTGCGCGCTGGCAACGTGTTTTTCCATGCGCAAGTGCAGGGTTTCCAGACCGGACAGCAGCACCCAGGCATTGAACGGCGCCAGCGTCGGCCCGGCGGTACGGACATGCAGGTATACCTGCTCCACCAGCTTGTCGCTGCCCACTACTGCGCCCCCCATCACGCGGCCATGGCCGTCCAGGTACTTGGTAGCGGAATGCACCACCAGGTCGGCACCCAGTTGCAGCGGCTGCTGCAGGGCCGGCGAGCAGAAGCAGTTGTCCACCACCAGCAGCGCACCGGCGGCATGGGCGATGTCGGCCACGGCGGCAATATCGGCCAGGTCGGTCAGCGGATTGGACGGGGTCTCCAGGAAGAACAGCTTGGTATTCGGCTTTACTGCCGCCTGCCACTCTTCCAGCTTGGCCGCATCGACGTAGCTGACCTCCACGCCAAACTTGGCCAATACACCGTTGAACAGGTTGATGGTGGAGCCAAACAGGCTCTGCGACGACACGATGTGGTCGCCGGACTTGAGCAGCGTCAGCATAGTCGCCTGGATCGCCGCCATGCCGCTGGCAGTGGCAATGGCACGCTCCGCACCTTCCATCATCGCCAGGCGCTGCTGAAAGGCACTGACAGTCGGGTTGGTGAAGCGGGAATAGGTATAGCCTTCGATTTCACCCAGAAACATGGCAGCCGCCTGGGCAGCCGATTCAAAGGTAAAGCTCGAAGTCAGATGCAGGCTCTGGCTATGCTCACGATACTCGCTGGTTTCGCGACCGCCGCGAATGGCCAGGGTTTCAGGATGGAAGGACGGACAAGAGTCATCATTGGACATGATTTGCTCGCAATACGAACGATGGATGGATAACCATCGAAGATAACAAGGGTTGGCCAATGCGGCCAACCCTTGTCGTTATAAACACATTACATCAGGTTTTGTTCGGCTACGTTCAGATTCAGATCCACCAGCTTGCTGCTGGGGTCATCGCCCTCCGGTTGCTGCTTGCCCTTGCCTCGCGCCGCCTCGATGGCGTCCAGGTAGGCTTCGTCGATGTCGCCAGTGATGTAGCAACCACTGAAGCAGGAAGCCTCGAACACATTCAGCTGGTGGTTGATGCTCTGCACCGCCTGCTCCAGCGCATCCAGCTCCTGGTAGATCACCGCATCGGCGCCGATCTCGCGCGCAATCTGCACGTCATCACGGCCGGTAGCCAGCAGTTCGGCACGAGTCGGCATGTCGATGCCGTACACGTTGGGGAAGCGCACCGCCGGCGCTGCCGAGGCAAAGTACACCTTCTTGGCACCGGAATCGCGTGCCATCTGCACGATTTCCTTGGAAGTGGTGCCACGCACGATGGAGTCATCCACCAGCAGCACGTTGCGGCCGGCAAACTCCAGCGCCACCGGGTTCAGCTTCTGACGCACCGACTTCTTGCGTACTGCCTGACCCGGCATGATGAAGGTACGACCGATGTAACGGTTCTTGATGAAGCCCTCGCGGTACGGCAGGCCCAGCGCATTGGCCAGCTGCAGCGCACTCTGGCGGCTGGAATCCGGAATCGGGATCACCACGTCGATTTCCATGCCCGGGAACTGCTTGCGGATCTTCTCGGCCAGCATCTCGCCCATATTCAGGCGCGACTGGTATACCGACACGCCGTCGATCACCGAATCCGGCCGCGCGAAGTACACGTATTCGAACAGGCAAGGCGCCAGCTGGGTGTTTTCCGCACAGATCTTGCTATGCATGTCGCCGCCATCGAAGGTCACGTACACACACTCGCCAGGCGCCACGTCACGCAGCAGCTTGAAACCGGAGCAGTCCAGCGCCACCGATTCCGAGGCAAACATGTACTCGGTGTGACCATCCACTTCGTTACTGCCCATCACCAGCGGACGAATGCCATTGGGGTCGCGGAATGCCACCAGGCCGAAACCGGCGATCATCGCCACCACGGCATAGGCGCCCTTCACCCGGCGGTGCACCGCCTCCACCGCGCCGAATACCGCATCCGGCGTTAGCGAGGCATTTTCGACTCGCGCGGCAATTTCATGCGCAAACACGTTCAGCAGCACCTCCGAATCGGAGTTGGTGTTGATGTGGCGCAGGTCCGTGCGGTACATGTCCGACTTCAGCTCGTCAGTGTTGGTCAGGTTGCCGTTGTGCGCCAGCACGATGCCGAACGGCGAGTTGACATAGAACGGCTGCGCCTCGGCCAGGCTGGAAGCCGAGCCGGCGGTGGGGTAGCGCACATGGCCGATACCGGCATTGCCCTGCAGCGAGCGCATATTGCGGGTACGGAACACATCACGCACCAGCCCGCTGCCCTTGTGCATGTGAAAGGTCTTGCCGTTGGCCGTAACGATACCGGCTGCATCCTGACCACGGTGCTGCAACAGCTGCAGACCGTCATACAACAGCTGGTTTACGGGCGTCTGACCTACCACCCCAAGAATTCCACACATAGTTGATCCCCAGACTACACGACTAAAAACAAGGGGTGAGGACGCACCGGCATCATCACCCCTCTATGGCAAAGCTAAGAAAACTTCATTTTCTGCGCCAGCATGTCCGGCAGCCACGGCCGGCTGGCCATGGCTAACGCCTCGAACGGCTGGGCAAACAGGGCGTTCTGCCAGTCGCGGGTCTTGGGCAGATCGCTCAAGCCCCCGACCATGACTACCACGGTAGCCAACAACAGGCCACGCAGCAAACCAAACAGACCGCCCAAAAAACGATTCACACCACCCAGCCCTACCGATTCCATCACCACAGTCAGCGATGCGCCCAGCAGCGAGGAACAGAACCAGGTCAGCAACAACAGCAGCAGAAACGCCACCACCAGCTTGATGCCATCGCCCGGCAACGGCACGAACTCCGACAGCATCGGCGCAAAGGTGCGCGCGGCCCAGATCGCCAGCAACCAGGAACCCAGTGACAGCAACTCCACCGCCAGGCCGCGGAACAGCGAAATGGCAATCGAGCCGATGATCAGCGCCAGGATCAGGTAATCGAGCCAGGTCATAAATTATTGCGGCACCACAATGCCGCTGACGCCAGCCTTGGCCAGCCGGCGCAGCGCCGCATCGGCTTCGGCACGCGAGGCAAACGGTCCCATGCGCACCCGGGTTACCTCGCCCTTGCTGGTCTGCACCTTGCTGAAGCGGGCATTGATGCCGGCACCAGCCAGCTTGGCCTTCAGCGCTTCCACCTTGGACGGATCGGACAAGGCAGCCAGTTGTACGCTGAAACGCTGTGCAGCGTCAGCAGGCTTGGCCGCCGACTTGTCCTCGGTTTTGGCCTCTTCCCTGCCCTCCAGGATTGCCATGGGATCCGGCTTCTTGCTTTCCGCCTTGGGTTTCTCCGGCTTTGCAGCTACCGGTTTGGCCGGTTCTGGCTTGACAGGCTCGGGCTTGCTTTCCGGCTTGGGCACGGCAGGCTTGGGCGACACTACGACAGCCGGTTTTTCCGGCTGAGGCGCCGGCTTTGCCGCCACGGCAGGCACACTGGCCGTGGCATCGACAGCAGCCACGGCCGGGCGGCTTACCGCCTCTTCCGGCGGCAGCGTAGCCAGCAGCTCGGTAACCGGCTGCGAAGCCTGCGGCTCGGCAACCACCACCGGCGCAACTGCCTTGGCGGCAGAAGCAGCCTGCAAGCCGGTAATGTCTACCGATTCCGGCTTCATCGCCTGCTCGGGCATGCGGCCAACCACGTTCCACAGCACGGCTGTCGATACCGACACCAGCACGATGGCGCCAACCAGACGGCGGCGTGCGCGCTTGCGCAGCATCAGCAGTTCATCATGAGTGGAAAGGGCCATCGATATCCTCAAGCGCGATGATGGAGACGGTGTTGCATGACTTCGGCCACCGTGTGGAATGATCCGAAGACCACGATTCTATCATTTTCGCCAGCTCTCGATAAGGCGGCATCCCAGGCTTCCGGCACGGTAGCGAAACGGCTCACGCCTTTGATGCCCATGCCTTCGAGTTCACTGGCAATATCGTCGGCACTGCGGCCACGCGGCATGTCCAGCCCTGCCACCAGCCACTCATCGAATTCGTCGCGCAGCAGGCTGACCACCGCCGGCAGGTCTTTGTCCGACAGCATGGAAAACACCGCGATACGCTTGCTGGCAAACGCCATGCGCTTGAGGCTGTCGGCCAGCGCCCGCGCCGCATGCGGGTTGTGCCCCACGTCCAGCACAATGAGCGGTCGGCCCGGCAGCACCTGGAAGCGCCCCGGCCAGTCCACCTCCAGCAGGCCGCGCTTGATGGCGCCGATGCCCACCGGCAACAGCGGCTTCAGTGCCTCCAGCGCCGCCAGCGCGGTGGCAGCGTTCACCAGCTGGTACTCGCCGCGCAGCGCCGGAATCGGCAAGGCGTGGCGGTGGCTGTCACCCATGTGGAACGACCACTGGTTATCGAGTCGGGTAATGCCGAAATCGCGCCCCAGCAGCTTGAGATCGGCGCCGATGTTGGCCGCATGATCCAGCAGCGACTGCGGCGGGTTTGGATCGGCACAGATCGCCACCTTGCCAGCACGGTAGATGCCGGCCTTTTCGAAGCCCACTTTCTCGCGGGTATCGCCCAGATAGGCCTGGTGATCCAGGTCCACGCTCACCACCACCGACACGGTGGGTTCGAATGCATTGATCGCGTCCAGCCGGCCGCCCAGCCCGACTTCCAGCACCGCCACGTCCACCCGCTGCTGCATGAAAGCATGCATGGCGCCCAGCGTGCCGTACTCAAAATAGGTAAGCGAAGTATCGCCGCGCGCCGCTTCCACCGCCGCAAAGCCGGCCACGATGGCCGCATCATCCAGCGGCTGCATGTCGACAGCCACGCGCTCGTTGTAGCGCAGAATGTGCGGCGAGGTGTAGGTGCCAACCTTGAAGCCGGCACGCTGCAAAATGGTAGACAGCATGGCGCACACCGAGCCCTTGCCATTGGTGCCACCAACAATCACCAGCGGGAAGTCCGGCGTCAGACCCATGGCATCACGCACGCGGGCGACACGGGTCAGCCCCATATCGATGCCCACCGGGTGGGCGGCTTCCAGGTAAGCCAGCCAGTCGGCCAGCGGTGCTCCGCTTGCGGGAGCCTGTACGGTTGTTGTCACTCGCTGCTCTTCAAATCAGTTGTCACGGTTACTGCTGTTCATTTGCGGCCGGGTCTGCCAACGCATCCCGACTCCACTGCACATACACCCGCAGCGCACGATGCACATCCTCCGGCACCGCACCGCGCCATACCAGCAACTGCTGACGGCGGCCGCCAGCATCGCGCAACTGCAGCACTACCAGCCAGATGAAGGCGGCACTGCCGGACATCAAGTACACCGACAGCCAATTGCCATCCCGCTGCTGCACCGCCAGCGCGCCGCGGGCATCCACCCGCAATGCACGCAGCGGCGCCCCCAGCAGGCCACTCTGACGCAGCACCATGGCCAACGCACCCAGCCATGCGACCAACAGCAGCAAGGCCGGCAACCAGGCCAGCACCGTCAGTGCCAGCAGAAACTGCAGGCTGGCCAGCAGCAACACCGCCGTCAGCAGCTTGCCGGCACGCAACTCGGCGCCGAATGGGCTGATGCGCTGCGGATGCATGCTTCGCTTAAACCGGCGATGCCGGGCTGTTCATGATGTCGGCGTCCACGGTGTCCAGCAGCGTGGAGTGGACTTCCACATCGAACCACTCCCAGAAGGTTTTCAGCGACATGTCCTTCGGCCACAGATCTTCGTCCTCGTACCAGGACGCCAGTTCCATGCGGAAGATCTGTTCGTACAACTCGTCAATGTGGGAGATGGCATCTTCCGGCTCGTCGAACTCCGGCAGCAGCAGCACGGTGCAGTCGGCACGCAGCGCATCCAGCGACAGATCGATCATGTCGTTGTCCGGCACGGCGTTCAGCCAGTTCAGGAACGGGGCTTTCGGTTTGATCACGGCAACCGAGCGATCGACAAAGTACATGGCAATCCTTTCAGAAACACCGGCACGGCAGGTAGCCGGTCTGGTTTGGCGCGCATTGTAGCAGCCAGCGTCCGGCAAGGCTAAGGCAGCTTGTCCGCATGCTACAATCCGCGCCTTACCGATTCACTACATGCACTCCGTCCGCATCATGGCCCTGATTACCGTAGAAAAAGCCTGCCTTGCCTTTGGCCACCACGCCCTGCTCGACAACGTGGATTTCGCGCTGGAAGGTGGCGAAGTGGTCGCCCTCATCGGGCGCAACGGCGCCGGCAAGTCCTCGCTGCTCAAGGCCATTGCCGGCGCGGTGAAACTGGACGATGGCCGCATCAACCAGCAGAACGACCTGCGCGTGGCCTACGTGCCGCAGGAGCCGGTGTTCAGCGAAGGCCACAGCGTATTCGACGCCGTGGCCGAAGGCCTGGGCGACCTCAAGACCCTGATCGTCGATTACCACCATCTGACGCAGCAACTGGCCGACCCTGCGGCCAACCATGAAGCGATGATGGCGCACATGACCGACATCCAGCACCAGCTGGAAGCGCGCGACGGCTGGCAGTTCGATGCGCTGATCCGCTCCACCCTCAGCCACCTGGGGCTGGATGCCGACACCCAGGTCAGCGATTTGTCCGGTGGCTGGAAGAAGCGCGTAGCACTGGCGCGCGCCCTGGCCTCGCGCCCGGACGTGCTGCTGCTGGACGAACCCACCAACCACCTGGACATGAGCGCCATCGAGTGGCTGGAAGAACTGATCCGCAACTTTGCCGGCAGCGTGCTGCTGATCACCCACGACCGCCGCTTTCTCGATAACGTCTGCACCCGCATCGTGGAGCTGGACCGTGGCCTGCTGCGCAGCTACCCCGGCAACTTCAGTGCCTACCAGGTGCGCAAGGCGGAAGAACTCGCCATCGAAGAGGAACAGAACCGCATCTTCGACAAATTCCACGCCCAGGAAGAAGTGTGGATCCGCAAGGGCATCGAGGCGCGCCGCACCCGTAACGAAGGCCGCGTGCGCCGGCTGGAGGCGATTCGCCGCGAACGCAACGCACGCCGCGAACGCGTGGGCCAGGTAAATTTCCAGCTCGACGCCGGCGAGCGTTCCGGCAAGCTGATCGCCGAACTGGAGCACGTCAGCAAGGCCTATGGCGACAAGGTGCTGATCCGCGACTTCACCACCCGCATCCTGCGCGGTGACAAGATCGGCCTGATCGGCCCCAACGGCGCCGGCAAGACCACGTTGCTGAAGCTGATCCTCGGCGAACTGCAGCCGGACAGCGGCACGGTGAAACAGGGTACCAAGCTGGAAGTGGCCTACTTCGACCAGTTCCGCACCCAGCTGGACGAGGAAGCCAGCGTGGCCGACATCATCAGCCAGGGCAATGACTACGTGGAAATCGCCGGCCAGAAGAAGCACGTGATGAGCTACCTGGAAGATTTCCTGTTCTCGCCGCAGCGCGCGCGCAGCCCGGTGCGTTCGTTGTCCGGCGGCGAGCGCAACCGCCTGCTGCTGGCTCGCCTGTTCACCCGCCCTGCCAACGTGCTGGTACTGGACGAACCCACCAACGACCTGGACATCGACACCCTTGAGCTGCTGGAGGACGTGATCACCAACTACGCCGGCACCGTGTTCCTGGTGAGCCACGACCGCGCCTTCCTCGACAACGTGGTGACGCAGGTGATTGCCTTCGAAGGCAACGGCCAGCTGGAGGAATACCCGGGCGGCTACCAGGACTGGGTAGACACCCGTGCGCGCATGGCGGCGATGAAGCAGGACACCCAGCGCAAGGCGGCTGCGGCCAACCCTGAACCAGCCAAGCAGGAGCGCGACCGCAGCAACCGCACGCAAAAGCTGAGCTTTAATGAAAAGCGCGAGCTAGAGCGACTGCCGGAAGAGATTGCCGCACTGGAGGCCGAACAGGCCGAGTTGCAAACCCGGCTGCAAGACCCGAACATCTACCGCGATGCGCCGCAGGACGCGCGCAGCATGCAGGGGCGCATCGAGGAAATCGAACTGGCGTTGCTGGAGAAACTGGAGCGCTGGGAAGTGCTGGAGGCCAAACAGGGATGAGAAACGCCGTCACCGTGCTGATGCTAGCCGTCATCATGACTGCCTGCAGCACCAGCCAGCCGCCGAAGAAGGCCAAGGCGCCGGCGCGCACGGTGACACTATCCGCCCTGCAGGCCGACGGCGTTGGCCGCGAGATCCTGCTCTACACCATGAGCATGCTGGATATCGATTACCAGTTCGGCGGCAGCAACCCGGAAGCCGGCCTGGATTGCAGCGGGCTGGTGGCCTACATCTACAAGAACGCGGCCGGCGTCAGCCTGCCGCACAACGCCGCGCAGATCGCCAACCTGGCGCGGCCAGTGAGCAACAACCAGCTGCGGGTTGGCGACCTGGTGTTCTTCAATACCTTGGGACGGCCGTTCTCACACATGGGCATCTACATCGGCGACGGCAAGTTCGTACATGCGCCGCGCAGCAACAGCACCATCCGCGTCGAGCGGCTGGACAACAGCTACTTTGCCGCCCGCTACCAGGGCGGCCGCACCCTGTTCGATTGATGGCTAGCGCATCCAACTGGCGCGAGCGCTGGCAGCAACTCCGACCGCAACTCCCCGCCCTGCATCGCGACGGCATCAGCCTGCCCGCCCCGCTGCTACTGGCGCAGCTGCGCAAGGCGCTGGATGGTGACGAGCTGGAAGTGCAAGCGCTACAACTGGGCGACGCGGGCGGCGAGCTGCAGCTACTGCTGAAAAAACCAGGCCAGCGCCTGCTGCACATCCACTTCCAGTTTGCGCCAGTGGACTGGCCTGCACGGCGCATCGACATCCACTTCTGCCTGAGCGGCGGCGAAAATCGCGACCCCACCCTGGCTGGCCGCGCGCTGGGCAAGCTGGTGCTGCTGGGGCTGGAAAGCGGCCTCGGCCTGCGTGCATTGCAAAAGCTGGCCGCGCCACTGGACTGGCTGCAGTTGCAGGACGGCCTTGCCAGTGTGCACCTGCAGCAAATCCCGGGCATTGCCCGCTGGCTGCAGCAGCCAGTGCTCGGCAAGCCACTGGCCGAGCGGCTGCGCCTGGCCGCCATCGACACCACGGATGGCGCACTGCGCCTGCGTCTGGCTCGCACCACCCCCATCGACCAAGGGTAATCCCCTATTCCAATGTGCTTTGCAAGCCGGTGTGGCTGTGTTTTCATTAAAACAGCCGACTGACAGCATCAATAAGCATTCACAGCTGCGTCGGCACGTGACACGGAGAAGTCACGCACAGGGCCACAGAGCCCGAACACAACACAGAGGAGATCACAGTGCAATCACTGCTTGCATTGTCGCGTCTGATCGACGCGATCACTGCACGCGTGGGCAAGGCCGCATCATGGCTGGTGCTCATCGTCGTGCTCATCAGCGCCGGCAATGCCGTCGTGCGCAAAGCCTTCAACTTCAGCTCCAACGCCTTTCTGGAAGTCCAGTGGTATCTGTTCTCCGCCGTATTTCTGCTGGCGGCCGCCTACACCCTGCAAAAAAACGAGCACATCCGCATTGATCTGCTGAACAGCAAGCTCAGCCCGCGCGGACGCGCCATCGTCGATATTGTCTGCACCCTGCTATTCCTGCTGCCCACCTGCGGACTGCTGATCAAGTTCGGCTGGCCGATGTTCATGAACGCCTGGACAAGTGGAGAAATGTCCTCCGACGCCGGCGGCCTGATCCGCTGGCCTGCCTTCCTGCTGATTCCGGTGGGCTTCAGCCTGCTGCTGGCACAAGGCTGCTCGGAAATCATCAAGCGCCTGGCCTTCCTGGCCGGACAAGGCGCAGACCCAGCTGCCGGCAAGGCAGACCCGCATCAGGAGGAGCACGTATGAACCTCGAACTGATGGCACCAATCATGTTCTGCGCGCTGATCGGCTTCCTGCTGATCGGCTACCCGGTTGCATTTGCCCTGTCCGCTGTCGGCCTGCTGTTCAGCTGGATCGGCATCCATTTCGAACTGTTGCGCCCCGAGTTGCTGCAGGCCCTGCCCAACCAGGTGTACGACATCATGCGTAACGACACCTTGCTGGCGATTCCGTTCTTCACCTTCATGGGGCTGATACTGGAACGCTCCGGCATGGCCGAGGAGATGCTGGACACCATCGGCCAGCTGTTCGGCAGCGTGCGCGGCGGCATTGCCTACGCGGTGATCTTTGTCGGCGCACTGTTGGCCGCAACCACCGGCGTGGTGGCCGCATCGGTGATCTCCATGGGGCTGATCTCGCTGCCCATCATGCTGCGCTACGGCTACGACACGCGCATCGCCACCGGGGTGATTGCCGCCTCCGGCACACTGGCGCAGATCATTCCGCCCAGCCTGGTGCTGATCGTGCTGGCCGACCAGCTGGGCACCTCGGTGGGCGACATGTACGCCGGCGCCATGGCCCCTGGCCTGCTGCTGGTGGTGTTCTACGCCGCCTTCATCTTCGCGGTCACCCTGTTCCGGCCGCAATGGGCGCCGGCACTGCCGCCAGAGGCGCGCACCCTGCGTGGCCTGGCCCTGGCGCGCCGCGTGGTGCTGGTGATGATCCCGCCACTGCTGCTGATTTTCCTGGTGCTGGGCACCATCTTCCTGGGTATTGCCACCCCAACCGAAGGCGGCGCCATGGGCGCGGTGGGCGCCATCATCCTGGCGCTGCTAAACCGCAAGCTGGATATCAAGCTGCTGCAGCAGGCCATGGACTCCACCGTCAAGCTGTCCACCTTCGTGGTGTTCATCCTGATCGGCGCCCGCGTGTTCCGTATCGCCTTCCTGGGCGTGGATGGCGACAAGTGGGTGGAACACCTGCTCACCAGCCTGCCCGGTGGCGCCACCGGCTTCCTGATCGCCGTGAACCTGATGGTGTTCTTCCTGGCCTTCTTCCTCGACTTTTTCGAGATTGCCTTCATCCTGGTGCCCTTGCTGGCCCCGGTGGCACAGAGCCTGGATATCAACCTGATCTGGTTCGGCGTGATCCTGGGGGTGAACATGCAGACCTCGTTCATGCACCCGCCGTTCGGCTTTGCCCTGTTCTATCTGCGCAGCGTGGCGCCGAAAGAGGTCAAGAGTACAGAGATCTACTGGGGCGCCATTCCCTACGTGTTGCTGCAACTGGTGATGGTAGGACTGCTGATCGCCTTCCCGGCACTGGTCACCAACTCCCTGCACGCCGAGGTAGAAACCAAGGCGGAAGATGCCGCCGCCATCATGCAGCAAATGGAAAACAGCGCCCCGAGCCTGCCAGACACGCTGGAACAGACCGCACCTCCTGCCGATGCTTCTGCCGCCAATAGCGATCAGAGCAACGAGCTGCTGCAGGAACTGACCGGCAAGCAATAAAACCCGGTTGGCCGCAAACGCCAGCCGCAAGGACAACAGCAAGATTCGGGCCGTAGCACGGTTCGAGAAAACAGCAGTAGACACAACACAAAGGAGATCACAGTGGAAAGACGTTCGTTTCTGAAAAAAGCCGGCGCCGTGGGCCTGGCCACCGCCGGAGTATCCGGTGCCGCCATGGCTGCCGAAGACCCGACTATCCGCTGGCGCCTGGCCTCCAGCTTCCCCAAGAGCCTGGACACCATCTACGGCGGCGCCGAGCAACTGGCCAAACGTGTTGCCGAGCTCACCGCTGGCAAGTTCCAGATTCGCGTATTTCCTGGTGGCGAGATCGTGCCCGGCACCCAGGTGCTGGATGCGGTACAGAACGGTACCGTGGAATGCGGCCACACCTGCAGCTACTACTACGTGGGCAAGAACAAGACCTTCGCCTTCGACACCACCATGCCCTTCGGCCTGAATTCCCGCCAGCAGAATGCCTGGCTGTACTACGGCGGCGGCATGAAACTGCTGCGTGAATTCTTCGCCAAGTACAACATCGTCAACTTCCCCGGCGGCAACACCGGCACGCAGATGGGCGGCTGGTTCCGCAACGAGGTGAAGTCGCTGGCAGACCTCAAGGGCCTGAAGATGCGCATTCCGGGCTTTGGCGGCGAAATCATGGCCAAGCTGGGCGCCATTCCGCAGACCCTGGCCGGTGGCGACATCTACCCGGCACTGGAAAAAGGCACCATCGACGCCACCGAGTGGGTGGGCCCGTATGACGACGAGAAACTGGGCTTCTACAAGGTGGCCAAGCACTACTACTACCCGGGCTTCTGGGAGCCGGGTCCCAACGTGTCGTTCTATGTTTCCAAGAAGGAATGGGACAAACTGCCGGCAGATTACAAGGCGGCATTCGAGGCGGCAGCCGCAGAGGCCAACATGAGCATGCAGGCCGAGTACGACGCCAAGAACCCGGTGGCACTGGTAAGCCTGCTGCAGAAAGGTACCAAGCTGCACCAGTACCCGGCCGACGTGATGAAAGCGGCGCAGAAGGCGGCATTCGAGCTGTACGAACAGGAAGCGGCCAGCAATCCGGACTTCAAGAAAATCTATGGCGAATGGAAGAAGTTCCGCACCCTGCAACACGGCTGGTTCAACCTGGCGGAAAGCAAGCTGGACAACTTCATGTACGCCAACAAGGTTAAATAAGCGTTTCCCGCAAGCCCAAAGCCGCGCAGTGTCGCGGCTTTTTTGCTTTTATGGCGACTCTGGCTACATTAAGAGAAACCTGTTGGAGACAGCCATGCTGCATAAACGCATTCTTACCCTGTGGCCGGCTTTCATTACCGCCGCACTGGCTACCGCCAGCTTCTTCTCGGTATTTGACCCGCACGAACTCACCCTGCACGGCGCCCGCCTTTTTGAAGACAAGCTCACCGCCTATTCGGTGTTCTTCCTCTGCGCCTGGGGTTTTGGCACCCTCAATGCCGCGCTGATCCTGCTGCTGGCACGCGACGAGCGCGACATCAACGGCTTTGCGCCACCGCCGGTAGACCCGGATGCTCGCTACGACCCGGAGCCGGAATGAGCAGCCGCCGCACAATGAAAAAATGGCCATGCACTGTCGCGCATGGCCATCTTGCTTGCAGTGGCAAGAGCATTAGCGTTCGATGATCACGTAGTACTTGCGCACCGCCTCCAGCACACGGAACTCGCCACGAAAGCCTCCCGGAATCACCGCCGCCTCGCCGGGGCCGAACTCCCAGCTTTGCCCCGCTTCATTACTAAGCCCCACCCTTCCGCTGAGCACGCAAAAGAACTCATCCTTGCCATCCGCGAACACGATGCGCCAAGCTCCGGTTTCGCACGACCAGATGCCGGCCGAGCACAAGCCGTCAGCACTGTCGAAGCGGCTCCAGGTCAAGCGTTGCGGGTTGCCGGCCACCAGCCGATCCGGCCTGGGGTAATCGATAGCCGGCAATGCGCCGTCGCTGGTAATGACAACAATCTGCTGCATATCAGGCTCCATCAGCCGGCCAGGGCGGCCGGGTCGAATACACACGGGTTCAATGGCAGATCCTGGTGTGGCAGTGTAGCCGTTGCCGCCTCGAATCGTTGCCAGCGCGCCAGCCGTGCCGGTGTGTCAAACAGGCTGCCATGCATCTGCTGCATGAAGTGGTACATAGTTTCCGCCGACATCCGCGCCCGCCCCAACACCGCGTCGCTCAGCACACAGCTCACCGCCTGGCGCATGTGCAACTGCGCCTGCGGCCAACGTGCCTCGTCCTGCTGCACGCCTTGCTGCCAGGCACGGGCCAGTTGACGCAACGCGGCATTGGCGGCGGGGTTGGCCGCAAAGCGGCTGGCGATAAGCGCACCGACATCATCGCGAATCAGGTCGCCATCGTTGTCCGGCGTAAACAGCCCGTCATCGCTGCCGGCCGGCCACTGCAGCCACAGCATGCCAGCCAGCAATATGGCAAGACTCCACCAGCCAACGCGCTTCATATCACCTCCGCTTGCCGCTTACAGCCAGCCCAGCCCACGTAGCATCACCAGCGCAATCAACGCCGGGGTAATGAATTTAAGCAGCAGGTAGACCATGGCGACAACCTGCTTATTGGCCAGAGCCCCCTGGTTGCTCAGTGCCTCTTCCAGTTGCTGGCGCCCCCACACCCATGCCACGAACAGGCAGATGCAGATACCACCCAATGGCAGCAGGATATTGGAGCTGAGGTAATCGAACAGGTCGAAGAAGGTCATGCCGAACGGTTTAACGTCGGCCAGTACGCTATTGGACAACGCGCAACTAGCCCCCACCAGCGCCAGCAGCAGCAGGCTGATGCCAGTCGCCCGCAGCCGGCTGACGCCGAAGCGGCCCACCATCACCGAAACCGGCACCTCCAGCAGCGACAACATGGCACCAGTGGCAGCCACGGCCGACAGCACAAAAAACAGCACCATGAACAGATGGCCAAACGGCATGCTGGCAAATACAGCCGGGATGGTGATGAACAGCAGCGACGGCCCGGCTGCCGGCTGGAAGCCGAAGCTGAATACCGCCGGGAAAATGGCGATACCGGCCAGCATCGACACGAACAGGTCGGCGGCCATCACTCGCACCGTGGTGAGAGGCACATTCTGCTCGGCGCGGAAATAGCTGCCATAGGTAATCATGGTACCCATGCCGATGGACAGCTTGAAGAATGCCAGCCCCATGGCTACCAGTACCACGCTGGCGCTGAGCTTGCTCCAGTCCGGCGTGAACAGGAAAGCGAGGCCAGCAGCGGCACCAGGCAGCATCAGGCTGCGCACGCCGATCACCAGCAGCAACACGAACAGCAGCGGCATCAAGCGTTTGGTCACCGCCTCGATACCCTTGGCCACGCCACATACCAGAATGCCGCCGATCAACAGCAGCACGCCCCACTGCCACAGCAATGCCTGCCACGGGTCGCTGATCAGCGCACCAAAGGCGGCGGAGGTGACGGCTGGGTCACTGGACAGAATGTCGCCGCGCATGGCCTTGAACACGTAGGCAAATACCCAGGCCGCCACTTCGGAATAGAACGACATGATCAGGAATGCCGCCACCACGCCGGACAGCCCCACCAGCCACCACCACTGCCCCGCCGGCGCCAGGGTACGCAAGGTGCTGACTGCATCGGCCCGTGCCTTGCGGCCCAGGGTGATCTCGGCAATCATCACCGGCAGCCCGACCAGCAAGGTTGCCAGCAGGTACACCACCAGGAAGCCGGCGCCACCGTTGGCACCGGTCACATAGGGAAATTTCCAGATATTACCCAGCCCTACTGCCGAACCCAGGGTTGCGGCCAACACGCCAAAGCTGGAAGTAAAACCATCACGGGATTTGCCCGCCGCCTCATTGGGCGCGGGGCTGTTTTGCTTGCTCATGTCAGGTCCCACAGAAAACCGAACTCACGCCCGCCTTGCTTGTGGCAAGGGAGCAACCACCCTGCGTCTGGCAGGGGAGCGCGGATTTTGCAGTGCAGCAACCAGGACGTAAAGCGCTTTGTAGACTTTATACAATAAGAACAAGACGACTCTGTAGCGCAGACAGCCATTCCTCGCAAGCCGCCAGCTGGGCCAATTCCACGAACTCGTCCGGCCGGTGCGCCTGCACGATGGAGCCCGGGCCACACACCACGCAGGCGATGCCGGCCTCGGCAAAGCGGCCAGCCTCGGTGGTGTAGGCCACCGCATCGCCGCCATGGCAGCCACACAGGACCGCGGCATGCTCGCGTACTTCACAGCCTTCCTCCGACTGGAACGGCGGGCAGTTAACCAGTTGTTCAAAGCTGATGTCCGCCTCCGGTGCCACCTGGCGCATTTCCTGAATCAGGCTGGCGGCATAGTCACCGACCGAGCTGACAAAACGCTCGTGATGATCGCCGGGCAACCAGCGTACCTCGAACACGAACTCACAGCTCTTGGGGACAATGTTGGCCGCATTGCCGCCGCTGATCAGCCCGGTCTGCAGCGTGGTGAACGGCACATCGTACAAAGGATGCCGGTTGCCGAACGAAGCCTCGGTATCGGCCAGTTTGCGGATGTGGGTAATCAGCCTGGCTGCATACTCGATGGCGTTCACACCCTGCGGGGTCAGCGAGGAGTGCGCCGCCCGCCCCTGCACACTGCAGCGGTAATGCGCGATACCCTTGTGGGCGATCACCGGGCGCATGTTGGTGGGCTCGCCGATGATGCAGCCCGCCACCGGCACCTGCCGCGCCTGCAGATCGGCAATCAGCCGGCCCACGCCCAGGCAACCGACCTCCTCGTCATAGGACAGGGCAATGCCGATACTGCGCTGCCAACGCTGCTCGGCAGCCAGCCGCACCCACTGCGGCACCTGCGCCAGCACGCAGGCGATAAAGCCCTTCATGTCGGCACTGCCGCGACCATACACCCGGCCGTCCGCCTGGCTCATTTCAAACGCCGGGTATTGCCACCGCTGCCCATCCACCGGCACCACGTCGGTATGGCCGGACAGGACAATCGCTGGCAGTGTGGCATCGCCTATCGCGGCATAGAGGTTAGCCTTGCTGCCATCATCATTATGCGTCAGCGTGGCGGCCACGCCGTGCTCGGCCAGATAGCCAACCACCCAGTGGATCAAATCAAGATTGGATTCGCGACTGGTGGTATCAAAGGACAACAATCGCTGCAGAATGGCCAGGACGCTGGCAGAAGGCTGAGTGGACATGGCGGCAACCCGGCAAACTCGGAACAGGGCAACCAGCATAACCAATTGCCTGTCAGCTGCAAACGCCAAGCACTGTCGACAGCCAAAGAAAATGCCGGACGCCCTTGGCAAGCTGCGGGGCAACGGGTATTATCCGCATCTCTATGGCGGGCCCCCCCGCATTGCACGGTAGTCAACCTGGTCAGGTCCGGAAGGAAGCAGCCACAGCTACTTAGTGCAAGTGCCGGGGTTCAGGCTCGCCACCCCTCCCCCTTCTGCGTTTTCTTGCTCATTTCATAAATTTGAGCGAGCTCCGACTGTCGATCAAAATCTATCGATAATTCGTCGAGCATTTTTTGCGTCCGTTTCGGCGAAATCCTGCTATCATATGCAGTACAAAAGGACACAAGGCAAAGACCTTGCGCCCACTGTTTTATTTTGAATCGTCACTCGGGCCACAAGCTCGAATCCCAAACATACATGTAGCGAGGAACGCCATGAAACTGTTTGAAAAAATCGCCAATCCGCGCGAAATCCGTCGCAAGCTGGGGCTCAACCAGCAGGAGTTCTGGAGCCGCATCGGCGTAACCCAGTCCGGTGGCAGCCGCTACGAAAGCGGCCGCAACATGCCCAAGCCGGTACGTGAGTTGCTGCGCCTGGTGCATGTCGAGCAGATCGACCTCTCCAAGGTACGTCGCGAAGACTTTGAAATCGTGGAATACCTGAAAGAGACCCATCCGGACCTGTACAAGAGCCTGCGCAAGGCAGTACGCGCCCGCATGGAAACCCAGGGCGATACCAGCGCCGACAGTGTGGAAGCCTGATCTCCAGCACTGCAAAACAGAAACACCCGCCGCGGCGGGTGTTTTTTTATTGTTCTGACCAACTGCCAGACTTAATCCGCATCCGGGTTGCGCACCAGCAATACCGGCACATCGGCTTGCTTCAGCACCCCTTCGGCCACACTACCCATCAGCAGGTGCATCAGCCCGCCCAGGCCGTGGGTTCCCATTACCAGCAGGTCGGCACCCCATTTGTTGGCATCTTCGACAATCACGCTGGCAATTCGGTCGCCCCAGCTCTCCAGAATGGCGGAATCTGGCTTGATTCCCTGCGCCTCCACCTTGCTGCGACACGCGGCCAGCACCTGCTCGCCCGCCTTCTTGATGGAATCCTGCAGCTCGGCGGCATCCAGAAATTCGGCACCGCCCCAGCCAAACTGCGCCAGGTCCACCACGTGCACCAGGCGTACCGCCGCGCCAACCTCCTGTGCCAACTTGCAGGCCTCGGCCAAAGCCAGTGCCGATGTCGCACTGTCATCCACCGGGACAAAAATTCGCTGATACATATCCCCCTCCTTGCTGCTGATCCAGAAACAGCCCATGTCAGGCGTCACCCGGCACAAGGCCATTGATTAACACTGACCGCATAGGCAGTATGGCCAAGCTTTGCATTTTCGCATAGAGGGAGATATGGCCCGCATCCAGCTGGCACTACCGCCACGCTTCATTTTCGACACCCGCGTCCAGATACACATTGGCGACATCAATTACGGCGGTCACCTGGGCAACGACGCCATTTTGCGGCTGGCGCACGAGGCCCGGCTGCGCTGGCTGAAGAGCCAAGGCTACAGCGAGCTGGACATTTCCGGGCTTGGCCTGATCATGACCGATGCCGCCGTGGTTTACCGCGCCGAAGCATTCCATGGTGATACCCTGCATTTTCAGCTGGGGCTGATTGACTTCAATCAATATGGTTGCGACATCGTCTACCTGGCGAGCGATGACAAGACCGGTAAAGAAGTGGCAAGATTGAAGACAGGCATCGTTTTCTTCGACTACCAAGCCCGCAAGATCGCCCCGATACCCGCAGACTTCCGCCTGCGCTTCGAAGAACAACACACAGGAGCCGCACCATGAAAAAATATGCGCCCAATAGCCCGGAATCCATCGCCCGCATCCTTGCCATGTTCATGATTACCGATGGCAATATGGATCCGCGCGAAATCGAAACGCTGGAAAGCCTGCATGTCTACGAACTGGCCGGCCTGACCCGCAAGGATTTCATCAATGTGCTGATGGAGTACTGCGATGACATTTCCGACGAGGCCGAAGACGACGGCACCATCCACCTGCTGAGTACCGAGCGCATCAATGCCATCCTGGACGCGGTGAGCGAGCGCAACAAGCGCATACTGTGCTGCGCGCTGGCGCTGGATATCTGCAAGGCCGACAAGGAAATCAGCGACTCCGAAATGCTGCTGCTGCGCCACATGATGGGCCACTGGCACATCACGCTGGACGACCTGCAGACCGAATTGAGCAAGGGCTGAATCCCGCACTCACAACAGCCGCCAGCAGGCGGCTGTTTGCATTACCGCAACACCATAACAATACAAGGCTACCCGCATGAACCCTCGTTTTACCGGCAGCGAGCAGTACGTTGCCACCGATGACCTGATGCTGGCGGTCAACGCCGCCATCACCTTGCAGCGCCCGCTGCTGGTAAAGGGCGAACCCGGCACCGGCAAGACCATGCTGGCTGAGGAACTGGCGGCCGCGTTGGGCAAGCAGCTGATCGTCTGGCCGATCAAGTCCACCACCAAGGCGCAGCACGGTCTGTACGAATATGATGCCGTGTCACGGCTGCGCGACTCGCAGCTGGGCAGCGAACGGGTGCACGACATCCGCAACTACATCATCAAGGGCAAGCTGTGGCAGGCGTTCGAGGCAGACACCGCGCCGGTGCTGCTGATCGACGAAATCGACAAGGCCGACATCGAGTTCCCCAACGACCTGCTGCGCGAACTGGACCAGATGGAGTTTTTCGTGCATGAAACGCAGGAGTTCGTGCGCGCGCGCCAGCGCCCCATCATCATCATCACCTCCAACAACGAGAAAGAGCTGCCGGACGCCTTTCTTCGCCGCTGCTTCTTCCACTACATCCGTTTTCCGGATCGCGACACGCTGCAGAGCATCATCGATGTGCACTACCCGGATATCGAACAGGAACTGGTTTCGGCCGCGCTGGAGGTATTCACCGGCATCCGCGAACTACCGGGGCTGAAGAAAAAACCATCCACCTCCGAGCTGCTGGACTGGCTAAAACTGCTACAGCACGAAACCATCCCGGCAGGCACCTTGCGCGAACAGCAGGCACAGCAGCAGCTACCACCACTGGCCGGGGCACTACTGAAGAACGAACAGGACGTACACCTGTTCGAACGGCTGCTGCAAATGGCCAAAATGCGACGCGGCTGATGGAAGCGCACTGGCAGGGCCTGATCGACGCCTTCGACGACCAGCTAAGGTTGGCCGCGCGCAGCGAGCACACCCGCCTCGCCTACCGCCGCGACCTAACCCGGCTGGCCGAGTTGCTGGCCGACACGCCGCCGGCCAGCGTGGACGGTCCGCAGATACAGCGCGCACTGGGGCTGCTGCGACGGCAGGAACTGTCGCCGCGCACCCTGGCGCGCATGCTGTCCACCTGGCGCAGCCTGTACGACTGGATGCTGCGCCGCGACTGGGTTGCGGCCAACCCTTGTGCCGGCCTGCGCGCGCCGCGCGCCGGCAAGCGGCTACCCAAGGTGCTAAGCGTGGACAGCGCCATGCAGCTACTGGACAGCGCGCCGGAAGACGAGCACGACATCCGCGACCAGGCCATCTTCGAGCTGATGTATTCCTCAGGCCTGCGGCTTTCGGAAACCGTGGCGCTGAACATCAGTGATATCGATCTGAGCGAAGCGCTGATCAAGGTGCATGGCAAGGGCAATCGCGAGCGCATCCTGCCGGTGGGCAAGCAGGCAGTGGCCGCACTGCGGCGCTGGCTGCCACTGCGCCAGCCAGCAGATGGCGAGGAGGCCCTCTTCCTGTCGCGGCGCGGCACACGCATCAGCAGCCGGCAGCTGGCGCGCCGACTGGACAGCTGGGCGCTGCGCAGCGGCAGCGAGCAGCATGTGCACCCGCACATGCTGCGCCACTCCTTTGCCAGCCACATGCTGCAATCTTCCGGCGACCTGCGCGCGGTGCAAGAGCTGCTCGGCCACGCCAACCTGGCCACCACCCAGATCTACACCAGCCTGGACTTCCAGCACCTGGCCAAGGTGTATGACGGCGCCCATCCACGGGCACGCAAGAAGGCGCGGGACGAGGAATAAGAAACGGCGCCGCAGGGCGCCGTTTACACATCAAGGTTGGCCGCAAGCTCAGCGCGACTTCACGAACGGAATGCCAATCGCCTTCGGCGCCACCGCGCGCCCCATGAAACCGGCCAGCAGCACCACGGTCAACACGTAAGGAATCGCCTGGATGAAGGCATCCGGGATGCTGCCGATCAACGGCAGCTCCACGCCCTGCAGGCGGATCTGGATCGCATCGGTAAAGGCGAACAGCAGGCAGCCGGATACCGCCGCCCATGGCCGCCACTTGCCGAAGATCAGCGCCGCCAGCGCCAGGTAGCCCTTGCCTGCGGTCATGTCCTGGATGAAGGCGCCAGTCTGCGCCAGCACCAGGTATGAGCCTGCCACACCACACAGCGCACCGCTAATGGCCTGCGCCAGATATCGCACACCATGCACACTGATACCGGCCGCATCTGCCGCGTGCGGGTTCTCGCCCACTGCGCGCAGACGTAGGCCGAAACGACTCTTGTACACCACCCAGCTCACCACGAAGATCAGCAGCACCGCCAGGTACACCAATACATTGTGTCCAAGAAAGGTTTTCAGCGCTGCGCTCTGGGCAATGGTGTCGGCAAACGGCCACTGCACGGCAGTAAAGCGCGCCTCGTCGTTCAGCGTCGGGGTGCGGCCGCCTTGCTGAAACCAGGCCAGCGCCAGCACCGGCGTCACACCGGCCACCATCATGTTGATAGCCACGGCCGAGATCAGCTGGTTACCGTTGTAGCTGATCGACACCACGCCATGCAGCAGCGCCACCAGCATACCGGCCACGATGCCGGCGCCAAGGCCCGCCCACGGCGAATCGGCAAGGTAGGCGACACAGGCGGCGGCAAACGCTGCGGCCAGCATCTTGCCCTCCAGCGCCAGGTCGACAATGCCGGAGCGCTCGGAGAACAGCCCGGCCAGCGCTGCCAGCACCAGCGGCGTACTTACCCGCAAAGTGGCATCCAGCACACTAAAGAACATGTCCATTGCAGCCCCCCTTACTTTCTCAGCATGCGCTTGAACGCGAACGACAGCGGCGTCTGGAACAGGTTTTCCAGTGCGCCGCAGAACAGGATGATCAAGCCCTGGGTGAAGATGATCATCTCGCGGGTAATGGCCGGCTTTTCGAACGACAGATCCAGCCCGCCCTGGGTCAGCGCACCGAACAGCAGTGCCGACAGCAGGATGCCTACCGGGTGGTTGCGCCCCATCAGCGCCACGGCAATGCCGACAAAGCCAATACCGTTGGTAAAGCCCATGTTCATGCGGTGAGTGGAGCCCAGCAACTCGTTGATGGCCGCCATGCCGGCCAGCGCGCCGGATACGCACATCACCGCGATGATCACCTTGTCTACCGGAATGCCGGCATAGCGTGCCGCCTTTTCATTCAGCCCGACGGTACGGGTGGCAAAACCCTGCGGGCTGTGCCACAGCACCAGGTAGAACCCCAGCAATGCCAGCAGCGCCAGGAAGAAGCTGGCGTTCAGCGGCGTATTCGGCAGCGCCAGCCCCAGCGGCGCCAGCAGCTCGTGCAGCATCGGCACCCAGGCGGTCTTGGCGAACTCCTCGGTAGCCGGCGTCTGCGAACCTGCCATGCGCAGCTTGTCCACCAGCAGCCAGGTCATCAGCGAGCTGGCGATGAAGTTGAACATGATGGTGGTCACCACGATGTGGCTGCCACGGCGCGCCTGCAGCCAGGCCGGTACCAGCGCCCAGCCGGCACCGAACAGCATGGCGGCACCGATTGCCAGCGGAATCAGCAGCCAGCCGGGCAAGCCGCCGAACTGCAGGCACACCAGCGTTACCCCCAGGCCGGCCAGGTACATCTGGCCCTCGCCACCGATATTGAACAAGCCGGCATGAAATGCCGCCGCTACCGCCAGCCCGGTAAAGATGAAGCTGGTGGTATAGAACAAGGTGTAACCGATGCCTTCCGGATAACCGAAGGCGCCGTTGATCATCAATTGCAGGCACTCGATCGGGTCTTCACCGATCAGTGCGATCACCAGCCCGGACACCAGCAGTGCCGCCAGCAGGTTCAGTAGCGGCATCAGCCACAGTGCCGCCCAGCGCGGCAAATTGGCAGGCTGACTCATTTATGCCCCCCCATCAACAGACCCAGCGAGGTAGCGGTGGCTTCCGCCGCCGGCAGCTCGCCGGAAATCGCGCCGGCATTCATCACGATGATGCGGTCGCTCAAGGCCAGAATCTCGTCCAGCTCCACCGATACCAGCAACAGGGCCTTGCCCTCGTCGCGCAGCTGCAGCAGGCGCTGGTGAATGAACTCGATGGCGCCGATATCCACGCCGCGCGTCGGCTGACCGATCAGCATCAGCTGTGGATTGGCATGGATTTCCCGCGCCAGGATCACCTTCTGCTGGTTGCCTCCGGAAAACAGACCGATGCGGCGATGCGTCAACGCCGGGCGCACATCGAATTCCTCGATGAAGCGGCGACAACGCTCGACGATGGCCTGGCGGTTGAACAGCCAGCCGCGGCGGATCGATTTGTCGTTGTGCTGTCCGAGAATGGCGTTTTCGAAGGTGGCTAAGTCCTTCACCAGGCCTTCACGCGAACGGTCTTCCGGCACATGGGCAATGCCCAGCTTGCGGTAGGCAGCCGCCTTGGGCTCACGGGTTTTCAGCGTACTCAGCTCGGTGCCATTGAAGTTCACCGAGCCGGAGGTTGCCTCACGCATGCCGGACAGTACTTCCAGCAGTTCGGACTGGCCGTTGCCGGATACGCCGGCAATACCGACGATCTCGCCGGCACGCAGCTCGAAGCCGACATCTTTCAGCAGCGCCACGCCGCGCTCGTCCACCAGGTTCAGGCCGGATACCGACAGCACCACTTTGCCCGGCTTGGCCGGCGTCTTGTTCAGCTGCAGGTTCACTTTGCGGCCAACCATCAGGTCGGCCAGGTCTTCCTTGCCCACCTCGGCGGTAACCACCTGCCCCACTACCTCGCCGGCGCGCATCACGGTCACCGCATCGGTGATGTCCAGCACTTCGCGCAGCTTGTGGGTGATCAGGATCACCGTCTTGCCCTGCTGTTTCAGCAGCCGCAGGATGCGGAACAGGTCATCGGCTTCCTGCGGCGTCAGCACCGCGGTGGGTTCGTCCAGGATCAGCACATCGGCACCGCGATACAGCGCCTTGAGGATTTCCACCCGCTGCTGACTACCCACGCCCAGTTCGCCGACGATGGCGTCCGGGTCGACCTGCAGGCCATAGTCGCGGTTCAGCTCGGCCAGGTGGCGGCGCGCGGCGGCCAGACTGGACTCCAGGCTCACGCCCTCTTCGGCGCCCAGCACGATGTTTTCCAGCACCGTAAACGGGTCCACCAGCATGAAGTGCTGATGCACCATGCCGATGCCCTTGGCAATCGCATCCTGGCTGGAACGTATGCGCTGTTCCTGACCGTTGATGCGGATGCTGCCGGAATCCGCCTGGTAGTAGCCGTAGAGGATACTCATCAGGGTGGATTTGCCGGCGCCATTTTCACCGATGATGCCGTGAATGGCGCCTTTGCGAATCCCGAAGCTGATGTTCTTGTTGGCGTGCACTTCACCGAAGCGCTTGTTCACGCCGATAAGCTCGATGGCAAGTTCGGCCATATCTGTATGCTTTCGCTCAAAATGCAGTCCGGCCCGTAGCGGCGGGATGCCGCTACACGAAAGCGCGGCAAGCAGGCCTTGCCCGCTTGCCGCGCTTGCTGTCCGGAAATCGGATTCTGCTGGCTTACTTCACCGGGCAGCTGTTGGCCGCACGGTAATCAACCACTTTCACCTTGCCGGCAATGATGTCCTTCTTGGCCTGGTTTACCTTGGCCTCGATATCCTTGCTGATCAGCTTGCGGTTGTTGGCATCCAGCGCCCAGTCCACGCCGCCTTCTTTCAGGCCCATGCTTACCACGCCCGGTTTCCAGGTGCCGTTCTTGCCGGCCATGAACAGATCGTAGACGGCGTTATCCACGCGCTTGAGCATGGAAGTCAGCACGAAGCCCGGGAACAGGTGGTTCTGGTTGGAATCCACGCCGATGCCCAGCTTGTTCTTGTCCTTGGCCGCCTGCAGCACGCCCATGCCGGTACCGCCGGCAGCGTGGAATACCACGTCGACGCCACGGTCGAACTGGCTGCGTGCCAGCTCGCCACCGCGAGCCGGGTCATTGAATGCCTGCGGGGTGGTGCCGGTCATGTTGGATACCACTTCCACCTTGCCATTGGCCGCCTTGGCGCCCTGGGCGTAGCCGCAGCCAAAGGCGCGGATCAGCGGCACATCCATGCCACCAATGAAGCCGACCTTGCCGGACTTGGAAGCCATGGCGGCAGCCAGGCCCACCAGGTAGGAGCCTTCCTGTTCCTTGAATACCACCGATTGCACGTTGGCGCCCTTGGCCACGTCGTCAACGATGGCGAACTTCACCTTCGGGAACTCGGCAGCCACGGTCTGCACCGCCTGGGTGAAGGAGAAACCCACCGCCACGATCAGGTCTACGTTCTTGCGGGCCAGGTTGCGCAGCACTTGTTCTTTTTGTGCTTCGTTGGCGATCTGTGCCTCGCGGTAAGCAATGCCGCTGGTCTTCTTGAAGCGCTCAGCGCCGGTGTAGGCGGCTTCGTTGAAGCTCTTGTCGAACTTGCCGGCCTGGTCGTAGACCACGGCCGGGGTGAAGGCAAAGCTGGAGGACGCAGCCACCAGCATGGCAGCAGCAATGGCAAAACCCCGTTTCTTGGCATTCAGCATGAGATGTATCTCCCAGTGTGCATATCGTTTGGATTGGCTCTGGCATGGTAGCCGCTATCCGCGGCCGCGACATGCCCGCAGCGTTTTTTCTCTTGCGGCAATGCCGGCAGTGACGCACGCCGACACCGCCCGATTTTCAGGCAGGGGCGTGATTATACGCATAGCGTCAAAAGTTATCAGGGGATTTTTGCCACTCACCACCAGGCCGATGGAACAGGTTGCGGCCAAGCATGGCAATAAGCCTGACCCTAGGCTGCCAGCTGTTGCAGCAGTGCCGACAGCAGTGCGCACACCGACTGTTCACGCACCGCGTGGCGGTCGCCGGCAAAGTGTTGCGTCCATGTCAGCGGCCGGGCAAGCGTAGCGCCGGCAATGGCAAAACACACCATGCCCACCGGCTTGTCCCTGGTGCCACCGCCAGGACCGGCCACGCCGGATACCGCCAGCGCCCAATCAGCCCCCGCCAGCTGCAAGGCACCAGCCGCCATGGCCGCCGCTACCGGCTCGCTGACCGCGCCATGCTGTTGCAGCAAGGCCTCCGGCACGCCCAGCACGCGCTGCTTCACCTGGTTGCTGTAACTCACCACCGCCATGTCGAACCAGCCGGAGCTGCCAGCGATCTCGGTAATGGCCGCCGCCACACCACCACCGGTGCAGGATTCCGCCGTGGTAACCCGTTGGCCGCACGCGGCCAACCTTGCGCCCAGTTCGGCGGCCAGCTGCCATTTATCCATGCCTGTGCTCCAGGTAGTGGCGCATCAAGCCCCAGGTGGATGCATCGTGCTCGCCCGCTGTGCCGGCATCCATTTCCGCCAGCAGCCGCTTGGCCAGCTGCTTGCCGTATTCCACGCCCCACTGGTCGAAGGAGTTCACCCCCCAGATCGCCCCCTGCACGAACACCTTGTGCTCGTACAAGGCCAGCAGCATGCCCAGGGTGTAGGGCGTCACCTGCTCCAGCGCAATGGTGTTGGAAGGCTGGTTGCCCGGGAACAGCTTCTGCGGCAGCAGCATGTCCAGCTCGTCGCCACTGACATGGCTCAATTCGCGCAGCGCTTCGGCCTCGGTCTTGCCACGCATCAGCGCCTCGCTCTGTGCAAAGCAGTTGGCCACCAGCACCCGGTGCTGCCCTTCCAGCGGGTAGTGGCTGTTCATCGGCACGATGAAGTCGCAAGGCACCAGCCGCGTACCCTGGTGCAGCAACTGGAAGAAGGCATGCTGGCTGTTCACCCCCTCCTCACCCCAGATCACCGGGCCGGTATCGAAATCCAGCCGCTCGCCACAGCGCCCCACCCGTTTGCCGTTGGACTCCATGTCCATCTGCTGGATGTGCGCCGGCAGGCGGCGCAGGCCGTGGTCGTAAGGCATGATGGCGTGGGTATGCGCACCGTAGAAGGTGTTGTACCAGATGCCGATCAGCCCCAGCAGCACCGGCATATTGCGGGCGAATGGTGTCTCGAAGAAGTGGCAATCCATGCGCGCGCCACCGGCCAGGAACTGGCGGAAGTTGTCTCCTCCAATCGCCAGCACCACCGGCAGGCCGATGGCCGACCATACCGAGTAACGCCCGCCCACCCAGTCCCAGAAGCCGAACATATTGGCGGTATCGATGCCGAACGCCCGCACCGCGGCGGCATTGGTGGAAACGGCAACAAAATGCCGCGGCACCGCCGCTTCGCCAGCGGCAGCCACCAGCCAGCGCCGCGCCGCCTGGGCGTTGAGCAGCGTCTCCGGGGTGGTGAAGGATTTGGATGCCACGATGAACAGCGTGCTGGCCGGGTCGCACTGCGCCAGCACCTGCGCCAGGTGCTGGCCATCGACGTTCGACACAAAGTCCACCGCCAGTCCGGGCTGCGCATACGGCTTCAGCGCCTCGGCCACCATCAACGGCCCCAGATCGGAGCCGCCAATGCCGATATTCACCACCCGCCGTATCGGCTGACCGTCATGCCCCAGCCAGGCACCGCTGCGCACCCGCTCGGCAAAGGCTATCACTCGCTGCAGCTCGGCCTGCACCTGCGGCACCACATCCACGCCCTCCAGGGTCAGGCTGGCATCCGGCGGCAGGCGCAGCGCGGTGTGCAACACGGCGCGGCCTTCGCTGACATTGATGCGCTCGCCGCTGCGCATCCACTGCATCCACTGCCCGAGGTTGGCCGCATCGGCCAGCTCCAGCAGCAACTCCAGCGTGCGGTCAGTGATGCGGTTCTTGGAGTAATCCAGCAGCAGACCGTCCAGCGCCAGCGAGTAACGGTCAAAGCGCTGCGGGTCCTGCGCGAACAGCTCGCGCATGTGCACATGCCGGGTGGCGCGCTGATGCTGGTGCAGCCGCGCCCACACCGGCGATTCGTTGATGGGGTGAAGTCGTTCGCTGATCATGCGGAGGGCTCAGGGCCTATTCATAGTTTTTTTACGGCTGCGGAGGACTGGCCTGCACATGACCTCCGCGAAGCTCGGGCTTGCCAGCGCAGTCGCAAAAAGGTCATGAACAGGCGCTTATACCTTGAGGAAATGCTCGCGGTAGTAGCGCAGCTCGTCGATGGATTCCTGGATATCGGCCAGCGCCTCGTGCTTGCCCTTTTTCACCACGCCCTTGGCGATTTCCGGCTTCCAGCGGCGGCACAGTTCCTTCAGCGTGGACACGTCCAGGTTGCGATAATGGAAGTACGCTTCCAGCTGCGGCATCCAACGCGCCATGAAACGGCGATCCTGGCAGATGGAGTTGCCGCACATCGGCGACTTGCCGCTGGGCACATGCTCCTGCAGGAAGGCCAGCAGCTGCGCAGTGGCCTGGGCCTCGT
Organism: Vogesella amnigena; assembly: GCF_042648905.1. Lineage (NCBI taxonomy): Bacteria > Pseudomonadati > Pseudomonadota > Betaproteobacteria > Neisseriales > Chromobacteriaceae > Vogesella > Vogesella amnigena. The sequence goes on from NZ_JBHRYH010000046.1 coordinate 79,825, forward strand.
CCACGGTGGACGCCTTGACGCGGTCGATCAGGCCGGATTTGCCGTGGGTATTCTTGTTCCAGTCGTCCATGGCATCCAGCACGCTATCCGGCTGATGAATGGCGATGACCGGCGATTCGGCCACGGTATTGAGCTGGGAATCGGTAACGATAACAGCGATTTCGATGATGCGATCGCTGTCCGGGTTCAGGCCCGTCATTTCCATGTCGAGCCAGATGAGGTTGTTTTGATCTTGCGGCATAAGTCGGTGTCTTTCAAAATGCGCCCATTTTCCGCGATTTGACCGCCACAGGGCAAACGACTTGATGAATGCATTTACCTGGAGCCTGCTGCTCGCTCTGCTATTGAACAGCTGGCTGCGCTGGTGGTTGGCCGCACGCCACATCAGCCATATCCGCCGCCACCGCGGCACCGTCCCCGCCGCCTTTGCCGCCGGCATCACCCTGGAGCAACACCAGAAAGCCGCCGACTACAGCTGCGCCCGGGTGCGCCTGGGCATGGTGGGCAGCCTGCTGGATGCCCTGTTGCTGCTGGCTTTCACCCTGGGTGGCGGCATCGAGCTGGCCAGCCGGTTGGCCGGCAATCTGCTTGGTGCCGGCATGCTGGCGCAGCTGGCCACCGTTGGCCTGTGCATGCTGGCGATGAGCATCATCAGCCTGCCCCTGTCGCTGTATAGCACCTTCGTGGTGGAGCGCCGCTTCGGCTTCAGCAAGGTGGATGCCCGGCTGTTCATCAGCGACCTTGCCAAAGGTACCGTGCTGTCGCTGCTGATCGGCACGCCCATCCTGGCGGCGGTGCTGTGGCTGATCCAGCATGGCGGACAGTATTTCTGGCTGTGGACCTGGCTGACCTGGTGCAGCTTCAGCCTGCTGATGGTGTGGGCCTACCCGACGCTGATTGCGCCACGCTTCAACCGCTTCACCCCACTGGCCGACAGCGAGCTGCTGCAACGCATCAACCAGTTGCTGGCGCGCTGCGGCTTTGCCAGCAACGGCGTGTTCGTGATGGATGGCTCGCGCCGATCCAGTCACGGCAATGCCTACTTCACCGGCCTCGGCAAATCCAAGCGCATCGTGTTTTTCGATACCCTGCTGGAGCAGCTGGAGCCAGAGGAAATCGAAGCAGTACTGGCGCACGAGCTGGGCCACTTCCACCACGGCCACATCCGCAGCCGCATCGCGCTGACTTTTGCCAGCTCGCTGCTGTTGCTGTGGCTGTTTGCCCAGCTGTTATACCAGCCGGCGTTTTACCTGGGCCTGGGCAGCAGCGAAATGACCGCCGCCACCGGCCTGTTGCTGTTCATGCTGTGCATGCCGGTGTTCACCTTCATCCTGCACCCGCTGTCCAGCATGCTGTCGCGCCGCCATGAATACCAGGCCGATGACTTTGCGGCCAAGCACAGCAACGCCAGTGCACTGGTGAGCGCGCTGACCAAGCTCTATCGTGACAATGCCAGCACCCTGACACCGGACCCGCTGCATTCCACTTTCTACGACTCACACCCACCGGCGAGCCTGCGCATCGCCCACCTGCAAGGAAGCACACCATGAACCTGCTCGACATGCACTGCGAGCCGCAACACGGCCAACACCCGCTGAGCAACGACACTGTCAGCGAACTGCTGGCACACCTGCCGGGCTGGCAGCTGGAAGGCATCGAACTGGTGAAAACCTTCCGCTTTGCCGATTACTACAAGACCATGGCCTTCGTGAACGCACTGGCCTGGATCGCCCACGCCGAAGATCACCACCCGGACATGTCCGTGCACTACAACCGTGCCGTGGTGCGCTTCTCCACCCACGACGCTGCCGGCATCACCCTCAACGATTTCATCTGCGCCGCCAAAACCGAAGCGCTGATCGGCCGCGCATGAAGCAGACCGGTCAGATCGTCCGTTCCTATGGCCGTCGCTTCATCGTGGAAAGCGGCGAGCACACTTACGATTGCACCAGCCGCGGCAAGCGCGTGGATTACGCCTGCGGCGACCGCGTGGACATTACCGTACTCAACGACAAGCAGGCCGTGATCGAGGCCCAGCAGCCGCGCCAAAGCCTGCTCTACCGCCAGGACGACTGGCGTACCAAGCTGATTGCGGCCAACGTGACACGCATTTTCTTCGTTACCGCGGCAGTGCCCAGCCCCAGCGAAGAGCTGCTCAACCGCTGCCTGCTGGCCGCCGAAGCCGCCGATATCGACCCGGTGATCGTGGTGAACAAGAGCGACCTGCCGGAAACTGCCGCCTGGCTGGACAAGCTGCAGCCCTATCAGCAGCTGGGCTACAAACTGGTCACCATCAGTGCCAAACAGGGTGCCGAAGCCCTGCTGCCGCTACTGCAGGGGCAGACCAGCGTTCTTGTCGGACAATCCGGCATGGGCAAATCCACCATTACCAACGCCCTGCTGCCTGACGCTGCGGCCCGTGTCGGCGAAATTTCCACCGCACTGGACGCCGGCCGCCATACCACCACCCACGCCGCACTGTACCACCTCGATGCCGATAGCCAGCTGATCGACTCCCCCGGCCTGCAGGAATTTGGCCTGTCCCATATTGGTGCAACCGAGCTTGCCGGGCTGTTTCCGGAAATGCGTGACTTCATCGGCCACTGCCGCTTTCACAACTGCACCCATCGTCAGGAGCCGGATTGCGCCATCAAGCAAGCCAGCAAGGACGGGCATGTCCGGCCGATGCGACTGGAGCTGTTGCAGAAGCTCACCAATCGCGCACTAAATGCCTAAGTCATAAAAATTAATTGTTACAGCCGATTTACATTTGTTGATAGCGCTCTTAATCTGTCATTAAAACAAAATATGCAAGCCGTAGTCTGCGAACCGCGGACTACAAACAGACAAGGAGCCAGCACTATGAGCAAACGTATCGCATTGGTATCAGGGGGCATGGGCGGCATCGGCACCGCCATCTGCAAGGCACTGGCGGAAGCCGGCCACACTGTAGTGACCACCTACAGCCGCCCCGGCAAGGAAGGCGCCTGGCTGTCCGACATGAAGGGTCTGGGCTACGACGTGCACGCCGTACAGTGCGACGTGACCGACTTTGATGCCTGCCAGGCTGCAGTAGCCAAAATTCAGGCCGAGATCGGCCCGATCGACGTACTGGTCAACAATGCCGGCATCACCCGTGACGCGTCCTTCCGCAAGCTGGGCAAGACCGACTGGGATGCCGTGATCAGCACCAACCTGGATTCGCTGTTCAACCTGTGCAAACCAGTAGTGGATGGTATGACCGATCGTGGCTTTGGCCGCATCATCAACATCTCGTCGATCAACGGCCAGAAAGGCCAGTTCGGTCAGACCAACTACTCCGCCGCCAAGGCCGGCATGCATGGTTTCACCATGGCGCTGGCACAGGAAGTGGCACGCAAGGGCGTAACCGTGAACACCATCAGCCCGGGCTATATCGGCACCGACATGGTGATGGCAGTACCGGAAGACGTGCGCAACAAGATCATCGCCAACATTCCGGTAGGCCGCCTGGGCAAGCCGGAAGAAATCGCCGGTCTGGTGGGCTACCTGGCATCCGATATCGCCGGCTTCGTGACCGGCGCGGATTTCGCCATCAACGGCGGCCAGCACATGATGTAAGCGCCATATTGGGCAGCAAAAAGCCGACGCAACGCGTCGGCTTTTTTTGTTATGCTCACGCCCCCACTCCATCAGCAAAGGATTTCACGTGGCCGAGAACCTCATCATTGCTGGCGAAAGCAAGCAGGAGCGCTACCAGCAACTGCTGCCGCAAGCCCTGGCGCTGATCGACAGCGAAAGTGACCTGATCGCGGCAATGGCCAACAGCTGCGCCGCCATCCAGCAGACCTTCAACTGGCTGTGGACCGGATTTTATCTGGTGAAAAACGAGGAACTGGTATTGGGGCCGTTCCAGGGGCCAATCGCCTGCACCCGCATCCGCAAGGGCAAGGGTGTCTGCGGCAGCGCCTGGGCACAGGCACAGACGCTGGTGGTGCCGGATGTGGATGCCTTCCCCGGCCACATTGCCTGCTCCTCGCTGTCGCGCTCCGAGATCGTGGTGCCGGTACTCGACGCTAGCGGCAACGTGCGCGCAGTACTGGACGTGGACTCCATCGAGCTTGCCAGCTTCGACGACACCGATCGCCACTACCTGGAGCAGATCTGCTCCGCGCTAGGGCGCTTGTTCGAGTAAAGCGGCAAAACGCTGCTGCAGCCGGTCGACATACTCTTCCGCCGACAACTGCTGCAACGCATCGCGTTCCTGCTGCAGCCACTGCAACAACAATGGCAGCTGCTGCTGGCGCGATTGTTGCTGTGCGGCCAACGTTGCCAGTTCCGCCGTCAGCTGCAGTAGTTGCGCCTGCTGCAGCATGCCTTGTTCCCGCATCTGCTGCAATTCGGCCTCCAGGACAAGCTGCCGTTGCTGCGCCAGCTCGCTCAGTGCCTGTAGCCGGCCCTGTTCGCGCGCGGCATCGGCGGTCTGCTCACGCTGCAATTGCCGCACACTCTCCAGATCCTGCTGTGCCTGCTGGTGCTGCGCCTGGCTTTGCGCCAGCTGCTGTTTGAACGACGCCCGCTCTTCCTCTACCTGCTCATACAAGCGCACGCGCATGCCTTCGAAACGCTCGTAGGCCAGTGCCTCGCGCTGCTGTGCCTCCGTAGCTGCCTGCTGCAGGCGCTCATCGTGGCGCTGCTCCAGTGCCACCACCCGTGCATCTGCATCCTTCTGCACCGCCAGCAGCTGCTGGCGTGCCTCGTCCAGCGAAGCCGTCAAGCCAGTCAGGCTTTCTTCCAACACCAGGCGGCGGCGATTTTCCTCGGCATGCTGTTGCTGCAGCTGCTGATGCTGCTGCTTCAGCGCCTCGTGCTCCTGCACCAATGCGGCCAACTGTGCATCGCGCGCATCCTGCTGCCGATGCTGCTCCGCCAGCTCGCCCACCAGCCGAGCCACCTCGGCCTTCGCCTCTTCACGCAACGCTTCCAGATGCCCCTCGGCCTGATCGCAGGCGCGCTGCCACAGCTGGTCCACCGCCTCGGCCAGACCCGCCGGCCAGTCCGGCCGGCGCACATTGCTGGCCATGCGCGCCAGGAACTCCTGGCGCCACTGCTTCAGGGTGTTATTGATGGTGGTATTGGAACCAGTGCCAAGCCGAGCGCGCACTTCCACCACGGTTGGCCACACACCTTCGGCAACCAACTCGAATGCCACCTGGCGGATACGTGCATAAATGTCCATAAACTCTCTGAAAAACCCTGGTTTGTGGTGTAGTGACTTAGCGGATTTGGCTAGTGCCGCCATATTCGCCACGACAAAAGCAAAAAGCCATTGAATTGACTCAATTCAATGGCCTTAGATTTTGCGGCGAAAGCAGTACCCGCCGACAACACACCCCCGCACCACTCTCAAAAATCCAAAACAAGCATTAAAGATCAATGAATTACATTCATTCATTATCTATAGATATTTGCAACTATACCATAGAAGCCCTGATTAAATGGCCTCCAGGCTGGCGATCATGGCATGGCCCATCGAGTGCGCGATTTTGATTCGCTCCATCTGCTTGAGTTACGCAACCGTTGCGTGGCGGCTGGCTGCGTAGACCCTGTACCGGCATGGAACCTTGTTGTACTAACCGGCAATCGCACCGCGCCACAAGCGCAGGCCTGGATGAACGCCCAGTCAATCACTGCATGCGATAGCTATCCAACGCCCCTTCCGCCAACAGCTCCAGGATGCGCCTGGCAGTCTGCATGTCGGCCTGGTGATATGCAGACTTCAGATACGGTACGAAATAGCTGGGGTCATTGCTATCCGTCACTCCCGCCTGCTCTGGCAGGTCGTTGATATAGGTAAACCGGATAAACAACTGCCCGGCCTGCGGCTCCTCGATGGTCATGCTCATCTGACCACCGATGTGCTGATCGCTGGGCTCAGTGTGATAATGCACCGCCTCCATCTCGGCGAACTGGATACGCTCCCGCACAACCAGCTCACCAAAGCGTACCTCTCGCACCAGCTCCCCCTCTTCACGCCGCAGCACTGTCGCGCTGCTGATGTTTTCATCAAAACGTTGCGGGTTCTCGGCGCGCATCACCAGGCCCTGCCATAACTGCAAACGGTTCAAACCGCCATGCTCCTGCTGCGGATTGAACATCTGTACCAAATGCTCGTATTTCATCTAGCGCTACCTATTGAAGCTGAGCTTGCATTGTAAGTCGGTTGCCAAAAAACAACAAAACCCCATTTGCAACCAGGGTAATTTAATAGCAACCACTTTAATTTCAACACCCAGCTAATGGATATTCAACCGTTTAGTTTATTTTTGATTTCATTTGTCATTTATTGACATTTCTATAAATTTTGTTGTCATATCAGTGGTTTCGTAGCGTCGCCTGCTTATGAGAGAATTCAAACATATGCTTTGCACAGCAAGCTGCACGACCACATGCAAGCAAAGCTAACAAGCAATCATGGGCGCCCACACGAAGATGACAAGCAAGAATCAATACCTGCAGCAGGCTGCGGTAACCGACTTTATCCAGCAACTAGCCAGCTGGATGGACGGCGAGAGCTTCGGCGAGCACCAGTTCAAGGTTCGCGACAAGATACTGCCAGCCAACTACGACCGGGATTTTCACGCCAGCACGCTGGAAGAGGCATTCCAGCGCTTCTACTGGAACGGTCAGTACTTCGACGATTCCCAGGCGCTGCTCGACAACTACAGGACCCGGCTGCGCGACTCCCTGCAGCGTAAGGATGCAGAGTTGCTGCTCAGGGTCATCGATGATGTATTGCTCTGGGGCTCCGGCGGCAAGGTCATCAAGCTGTATACCTACAACCGTGACTGGTCAGCCCACAATCAGCAGCTGCTCGCCAGCAAGCTGCAGCACAGCCTGGACATCCTGCAATCGGAAGACCCTGACACCTCGCCTTTCGATGGCGAATTGCGCATGAATGCCGGCTTTACCAAGGTGTATGCGCTGACCGGCGACCAGGTCATGATGTATGACGGCAGGATTGGCGCGGCAATGGGTTATCTGGTGCGCCAGTTCTGCGAAAGCCGCCGCATGATGCTGCCGGAAGCGCTCTGCTTTCCATGGGCGCCGGGAGCTTCCACCATGAACCGCAACCCCAGCACCGAACTGCTGCACTTCAAGCAGCTGGCCAATCGCAGCCGCTTTCATGCCGAATGGAAAATCCGCGCCAGCTGGATTGCCAGCGAGGCTCTGCGCCTGACCAAGTCGGCCTGGTGCCAGGGGCCGAACGGCTTGCGCCGTTTTGAAGCCGCACTATTCATGCTGGGTTACGAAATACCCATCGCGCGACGCAAGGTGCTGAAGCAGCGCTCCATGATGGGCGCCTGAGCAGACCAAGCAGCGCCCCTCCTAGCGGATGTGACAATCCGCACCCAGAGCAGCGCCCGGCCATGTCGGGCGCTGATTTAATTCAGGCGGGATGGCAGTCGCTCCGCCGCCGCCGACACCGGATGAAGCAGGACCTACCGCACTCGTAGAGCCCAACCCCGGCACCTTGCCAGTTCACCTCTGTCGGCAGCCTCACTGCCTATCCAGATAAACCGCAACTGCCGCTCACCATCAGGACTGCACCTGCAGCGAATGCGGCCAACGTGCCAACCGGCCAAGCTGCCATACCGCCAACAGACACATGCCGCCGCCGATCGCTATCGTCAACCTGGTATCCAGCAGGGTAAGACCGCCCCCCAGCACCGCCACCAGCACGTTGCTGATGCAGAACACGGTGGAGAGCAAACCCATCACCGCACCCTGCCCAAGGTGCGCGAACTGCTCGGCACACCAGGCCGGCAACAAGGCGTTGTAGATCGCCAATGGCAAGCCAAGCGCCACCACCAGCCAGAGACCGAGCTGAGCCGGCGACACCGCCAGCAACAGCAAACCACAGGCAGTCAGCAAGGCATGGCGTCTGGCCAGCCGCAACGGCTCGCTGTTGTGGCCACGCTGCCCCAGCAGTGCGCTGGAGGCAGCCATCAACAGGCACAAACCTGCCGTTACCCAGGCAATGCCAGTACTGTCCATGCCGGCATACTCCACCAGCCATAGCGGGTAAAACTCGTAGAACGCATTTACCCCCAGCGCAAACAACAGCTGCATCCAGAACAATGCGGCCAACAACCGGTTCTGCCGCAGCAGGCTGAACGCATGCTGCTGCCGCACCACGCTCAACAATGAACGCCCCTGCAGACCATGCGCCTCGCCGGTTTCTGGCAATACCCACAACAGGATGGCAAGGCAGGGCAACAAGGCACAGGCGCCAATCAGAAACGGCACCGGCTCGCCCAGTGGCAAGGTAAAGCCACCGATCATCGGCCCTACCAGCCACCCCATGTACAGCACGGCGTTGAGCAATGCAAAGCTGCGCGCCCGATCGAGCTGCGGATGCAAGTCGGCCACAATGGCACGTGCCACGGCCACGTTGCCCTCGGTCAGCCCGGTAAGAAAGCGCGAGAACACGAACAACAGATACCAGCGCATATCCAGCGACCATGCCGTCAACAGATAACCCAGCAAGGTGAGACTGAGAGTGGACAGCAGGATACGCCGCCGCCCCAGGCTATCCGACAAGCCGCCGATAAAGGCGCTACCCACCAGGATACCCAGGGGGTTGGCCGCCAGCGCCAGCCCCAGCAACAGCTTGGGCGGCAGACCGAGAAAATGATTGAAACCATCGGCTGGCGCATTAACGAAAATAGGCGCCAGGATCGGGTATGGCATGGCAACGCCGGCGGTACTCATCAACGCCACCAGGCATACGGCCAGCAGTATCAGTTTGGGATGTGCAACAGTCATGAAAGCAGAAATCTGGGGAGTGGAAAGGCGCACGGGCGCACAACAAAGGTGCAGTGTACATCAGCCCGTCATGCGCCTGCCTTGTCGGCAGAATCACAGGCCCGTGGGCGGCATGTTTCTGGCATCATGCCAGCCAACGCCAGCACAGGAAGATTGTCATGAGCCATAAGCGCATGCAGTGGGAACAACTGCTCTCCACCCGCCGATTCAAGGTACAGGATGGCGTGGTCTGCGAAACCCATACCCCCGCCACACTGGAAGGCGCTGCGGGGCTGCGCAGCGACTTTCACATCGACCACGACCGGCTGGTGTTCTCCAGTGCCTTTCGCCGCCTGGGGCGCAAGACCCAGGTTCACCCGCTGGCTGCCAATGACCACACCCACAACCGGCTGACGCACAGCGTGGAAGTCGCCAGCGTTGGCCGCAGCCTGGGCAACCGGGTGGGCGCCATGATGCAGTCAGCCGGGCTGCTGCCTGCCGGCTATACCCCGTTCGATATCGGCGGTGTGGTGCAGGTTGCCTGCCTGGCGCACGACATCGGCAACCCGCCCTTTGGCCACACTGGTGAGGAAGCCCTGCGCGACTGGTTTCGTGACCCGCGCCATGGCCACTTGCTGGACGATCTGACAGCCGCCGAGCGCGCCGACATCCAGACCTACGAAGGCAACGCCCACGGCCTGCGCATGGTTGCCAGCCTGGAGATGTACCGCGGCGAAGGTGGCATGCGCCTGACCAGCGCGGCACTGGGGGCGCTAATCAAGTACCCCTGGGCCTCCGATGCGCCACGCGCCCAGGCGCGCGGCAAGTTCAACTTCTACCGTACCGAACTGCCCTATTTCGAACGCGTGGCCCTGGAGCTTGGCTTGCTTCAGAAAGGGCCGCACGAGTGGGCGCGCCACCCGCTGTCCTATCTGATGGAAGCCGCCGACGATATCTGCTATGCCATTCTCGACCTGGAAGACGCGGTGGAAATCGGCATTCTGGACGTGCACGAGTTCGAGCGCCTGTTCAACCACTTCGGCGAAACCGAACGCGTGTGGCAGACCGATGACGTTCGTCAGAAATGCGCGATGCTGCGCGGCATCGCCATTGGCCGCTGCGTGGCGGAAGTGGCCGAGAAATTCATGCTACATCAGGACACCCTGCTGACCGGCAGCTTCCAGGGCAAGGACCTGATCGACGCCTGCGCGCCGGACATCAAGGAAACACTGCTCGCAGCCAAGGATCTGGCCAGCCACAAGGTCTATCGCCACCGCACCAAGCTGGTGACCGAGCTGGCCTCCTACCCCTGCATTGCCACCGTACTGGATGTGCTGGCACCAGCTGTGCACACACGCGTCACGCAAGGCGGCACGGCCCTGAATGCACGCCAGAACCTGGCACTGGGGCTGCTGCCGCAGCCGCTGCCCGAGGACATCACGCTGTACCAGGCCTATATGCGCGTGCTCGACTACATCGGCGCCATGACCGACAACTATGCGGCCAACCTGGCGCGCGAAATCTCCGGCGTAGGCATCCTGTAAGCTCCCGCAGAACACTGCGTTCTGGCCACCAGCGACGCGGCAAGGGGAAACCCTTGCTGCGACCGCTGCCCACGCGGCGACAATGACTGCTTTACACCGCCGCCTTCATCACCATGTTTACACGCATCCTCACCATCATCCTGCCAGTACTGGTCATTGTGCTGGCCGGCTGGCTATATGCCCGCCATGCCCGGCCGGACATGCGCGCCACCAACAAGCTGAACATGGATGTCTGCGTGCCGCTGCTGGTGTTCACCGCCCTGGCGTCCAGGGATTTTCAGCTGGCAGCACAGTGGAAGCTGATTCCGGCCGCGGCACTGGTGGTGTTGCTGTCCGGCCTGCTGGCCTGGCCGCTGGCCCGGCTGTGTCACATCAGCCCGCGCACCCTGCTGCCGCCGGTAATGTTCAACAACTGCGGCAATATGGGGCTGCCACTGGCGCTGCTGGCCTTTGGGCCACAGGGATTCTCCGCCTTCGTGGTGCTGTTCGTGATCTCCAATCTGCTGCATTTCACGCTGGGCGCCTATATTTTCAGCAGCCGCACCAGCCTGCGCGGGCTGGGCCGGAATCCCATCGTGCAGGCCACGGCACTGGGCATGCTGTTCGGCCTGGCCGGCTGGCACCTGCCGGACTGGCTGATGGGCGGGCTGAAAATGCTGAGCGAGATCACCATCCCGCTGATGCTGTTTGCCCTGGGGGTGCGCATGCTGGATGTCAGCTTCAAGGGTTGGCATATCGGCCTGCTGGGCGCCGTGCTGTGTCCGCTTACCGGCCTGGCCGCCGCCGCCATCACCACCCCGCTGCTGCAGCTGGATCAGTCGCAGGCGGCGCTGCTGGTGCTGTTCGGCGCCCTGCCGCCGGCCGTGCTGAACTTCCTGATGGCCGAGCTGTACCAGCAGGAACCGGAGCGCATGGCCTCCATCGTATTGATCGGCAACCTGCTGAGCCTGCTGTTCGTACCGCTGGGGCTGGCTTTTGCACTGTAGCCCGTGGCACGCTACAGTCGGAGCTACACGACGGCGACCAAACGCCGTTTTTTCATCTGCTGCTACGGAGGCCGCGTGACCGCACTGACCCGCTTTTGCCTGGTACGCCACGGAGAAACCGCCTGGAATGTTGAACGCCGCCTGCAGGGCCAGACCGACATTCCACTGAACCGGCAAGGAGAAGACCAGGCCAGCAGCCTGGCCTTGGCACTACAGCGTCGCGGCCAACTTTTCGACGCCTTGTACAGCAGCGATCTCTCCCGCGCGCACAGTACCGCCCAGCCACTTGGGCACTGCCTGCAGCTGAACGTCACGCTGCTGCCGGACTTGCGCGAACGCCACTTTGGCGCGCTGCAGGGGGTTGCGCTGCATGAGGGCCCGGCACTGCAGCCGGAAGCATGGCAAGCCTACGCGCAGCGCGACGTCCACCATGAACTGAATGGTGGCGAAAGCCTGCTGCAGTTTGCCCAGCGCGTGCGCAACGCACTGGAGCGCCTGGCAGCCGATCACCGCGGCGAAACCGTGCTGCTGGTCAGCCATGGTGGCGTGCTGGACGTGATGTACCGCATTGCCAGCGGCCAACCCCTGCACGAGCAGCGCCGGGTGCCGATACCCAATGCCGCCCTCAACTGGCTGAGCCATGACGGCACACACTGGCAGGTGGACAGCTGGGCAGATGAATCACACCTTGCCGCATCGCTGGACGAACTATAAAGGCGCCTCGAAATAGCCAGGAGAACTGCATGAGCGCAAAAATCTTCAAGACCCCGCAGCAATGGCGCGAACAGCTGACGGTCGAGCAGTATCGCATTACCCGCGAAGCCGGCACCGAGCGGCCGTTCAGTGGCGAGCATTACTTTCATAACCGACTCGGCCGCTACCACTGCATCTGCTGCAACGCGCTGCTCTTCGAATCCACCACCAAGTTCGATGCTGGCTGCGGCTGGCCCAGCTTTTGGGAAGAAGCCGTCCCCGGCAGCATCGTGCGCATCCGTGACAGCAGCCACGGCATGATCCGCACCGAGGTACGCTGCGCGCAGTGCGACGCCCACCTGGGCCATGTCTTCGATGACGGACCGCCCCCCACCGGCGAGCGCTACTGCATCAACTCCGTGGCATTGCACTTCGTGCCACAAGACAGTTAGTTTGCGCGCTCAGCCAAAGCGTCTTGCAGCATCCAGCGCCAGCCCGGTGCCGATACTGCCATAGCGGTCCCCTTCCACCACGGTGGCGTTGGGGAACATGGCTGCCACTCGCTGCCGCAACAGCGGCACACCACTGGAACCACCGGTAAAAAACAGGGTATCCACCTGTGGCGCCTGCAGCTGCGCGTCCTGCAGCAAGCGGCCGATGGTGGTTTCAATGCTGCACAGCAGCTGGTGAATCGACTCGTGGAATGCCTCGCGGCCAACCTCATGCTGCAAGCCGTCCTCGATTTCCTGCAGCGACAGCATGGTGCTGTCCTGCTCGCTGAGCGCGATCTTGGCCGCCTCCACCTGGATGGCCAGCCAGTGACCGGCACGCTTGCTGATCAGATTGAACAGGCGATCCAGCTTGTCACGCTCCAGCGCATCGGCATACACGCCCTGCAATTCGGACCATACCTTGCGGCTGTAGGCAAAGTTGATGGTGTGCCAGGTTGCCAGGTTGAAGTAATAGCTGGATGGCACCTCGGCGTTGTTGCGCAAGCGGGTGCGGTAACCCAGCTGCGGCATCACCGCTTTGAGGCTGAGCTGCTTGTCGAAATCGGTACCACCGATATGCACGCCGCCATTGGCCAGAATATCGTCCACCCGCTCCACCTGCGCTAGGCGCTGCGGCGACAGGCGCAGCAGTGAAAAGTCGGAGGTGCCGCCGCCGATATCCACGATCAGCACCAGTTCTTCGCGCTGGATACGGCTTTCATAGTCGAAGGCGGCAGCTATCGGCTCGTACTGGAATGCCACTTCGGCAAAACCGGCACGACGCGCAATGTCCGCCAGCGTGTCCTGCGCCAATTGGTCGGCGGCGGCATCGTCATCCACAAAAAACACCGGCCGGCCAAATACCGCTCGGTCAAAACCACGACCGGCCGACAGTTCGGCGCGCTGTTTCAGCGCGGAGATGAAATAGGACAGCAGATCGAGAAACCGCAGCGGACGGCCCTGCACTTCGGTCTGCCCCTGCATCAGCCCGGTACCGAGAATGCTCTTCAGTGAGCGCATCAGGCGGCCTTCGTAGCCTTCCAGGTATTCGGTCAGCGCGGCACGGCCAAACGCCACGCTTTCTTCGTCGGCATTGAAGAACACCACCGACGGCAAGGTGGTCCTGCCCTCTTCCAGCGCAAGCAATGCCGGCTGCCCTGGCCGCCACCAACCAACCGTGGAATTGGAGGTACCGAAGTCCACCCCACAGGCATTTACCGTCATGTTCCCGCTCCCGGCGCAAAAAGGAGCGGGATTATAGCGAATGCCGGCATGCGGCGGTGATTATTGCGCCCCCCCGTGCCGGGCATTGCGCCAAAGCGCCGGCAGCGGCGCAGCCACCGCCTGGCCGGGATTTCTTATCCGCGCTCAAGGTGGCAAGCAGCCGCAGCATGGCAAAGTGCGCACATCTTCCGCAGGAGACTCCCATGCAAGTTCTTACCGATACCGTGTTCCCGTTTGACGCCCGTGGCGTTGCCAAGCGCTTCCGCCATGCGGCCATCTTTGGTGCGCTCGAAGCCCTGCACCATGGCGAAACCATGCGTTTCATCAATGATCACGACCCGCTGCCGCTGCTGGGCCAGATCCAGCAACGCTATGGCGCCCAGGTGCGCTACAGCTACCAGCAGCGCGATAGCAATCAGGTGGTGATCGACTTCACCATCCAGCTGGCGGAAGCCGAACCGGCCCCGCAGCAAGGCGGTTGTGGTGGCGGCGGTGGCTGCGGCTGCTCCGGTGGCTAACGCAGCACACAAAGACAAACTGCCAATTGAGCGCTGTCTTTTCAGAATATTCCCGGGCTGCCTATGGCAGCCTTTGTCATTGGCGACAAATACGCTTTGCACCGCGGCGCGCATTTCCTAGAATGCACAGGTTTCCACCTACCCGCACCCCCACCATGGGCCACGCTCTCGCCCGCAAACTGCTCTCGCTGCTCGGGCTTATCCTGGCAGTTGTGGCCTCAGGCACCATCGGCTACCACCTGCTGGAGCACTGGTCACTGTTCGACAGTCTGTACATGACCATCATCACCCTGGCCACCATTGGCTATGGCGAGACACACCCACTGGACTTGGCCGGCCGGATATTCACCATCCTGCTGATCGTATTTGGCACCGGCGTGGTGGGCTACGGCCTGTCTTCCCTGACGCTGATGCTGTTCCAGGGCGACCTGCCTGCCTACCTGCGTAAAAGAAAAATGGACAAGATCATCTCCCGGCTGGAAAAGCACGTCGTCATCTGCGGCCTGAGTCGAAGCGGTTTATATGTTCTGGACGAACTCCACCGTGCGGGGCACAAGATCGTGGTGATTGAAAAAGATGCCTCGCGTGCCACACAGTTTCTGACGTCTTATGGCCACCCCTATATTTCCGGCGATGCCACCGAAGACGACAACCTGCTGGCCGCCGGCATCACGCGTGCCCGCGCACTGATCACCTGCCTGACATCGGACGCCGACAACGCCTTCGTTACCGTGACCGCGCGCAGCCTCAACCCTGGGCTGACCATAGTCTCCAAAGCCGAGACCGAGAGCGCCCGCAAAAAGCTGCTGGCGGTCGGCGCCGACCACGTGGTGATCCCGTCTTACCTGGGTGGCATGAACATGGCTTCGCTGGTGGTCAACCCGCAGGCAATGCACTTTTTCGAGCGATTGCACAACCGCTACCCTCACGCTTTCCGTGCCGAACTGCTGCCCGTGGAGGTTGCCTGGGTTGGCCGCAGCATCGGGGAGTGCCTGCCGGTAAGCGATGGCAGCGTGATCGTGATTGCCGTGGAACTGCCAGGCGGCGAGGTACAGTTCAACCCGGGGCCCGAGACGAAACTGCATCACGACGAATCGCTGATGGTGATCCGGCGGCATGTTCCAGCCGATGCCGTATAAAGCACAAGGCCGAGTTCCAAGACTCGGCCTTGTGCTTTCAGGCTGCGGACAAACCAATCGTTTACGCGCCACCGGACCCGGCAAAGCCGGGCCGCTCCGGCCAAGCACTGCAATCGGCAGCCTTCCTGTTTGCAGAACAAAGCGCTTTTGCGCCGCAAAAGCGCTTTGTCAACACCCTCAAAAGCACAAGGCCGGGTCCATTGGACCCGGCCTTGTGCTTTATACAGCGACGCTTCAGCCAAAGTGGCAGACGTAGTGCAGCGTGTCGAGCACCTCGATCTGGAAGCTGCTCTCGCCCGGCACTGCGAACGAATCACCAGCCTGATAGCGCTTGGCCTCGCTGTCGCCAGCCAGGGTCACCTTGCACTCGCCAGCCAGCACTTCCATGATCTCCGGCGCACCGGTACTGAACAACAGCTTGGCCGGCAGGATCACGCCCACCGACTTGCGGGTGCCATCCGGCAGAATCACGTTGTGGCTCACACACTTGCCATCGAAGTACACATTGGCGCGTTTTACCACGCTCACATTGTCAAACTGTTCCATGAGTTTTCCTTGTCACTGGGCACGGCCGTTTACGGCTCTTGCGTTGCATCATGCCTGCGGCGGCTTTGCAGCGTCAATGCATGGAAACACCAGGCGGCAGTCAACGCACATGCGGCAGCGGCTCCCCTTGCTGCATCAGTTCCCGCACCACCTCGTTGAAGCAGGCAATCCATTGCGCATCGAACTGCGCCTCGCTGGCATTCACCTCCGCCACCGCCCGCAGCAGAGAGCGAACCTGTTGCCGCTGCCCATGCCGCAGAATCACCGCTTCAAACGTATCGATGATCGCCAGCAGCTTGGCGCCATCACAGATCAACTCCCCGCGCAGCCCCGCCGGATAACCCTGCCCGTCCGGCCGCTCATGATGCTCACGCACGATGCGCGCGGCCAACTCCCAGCCAGGCATGCGCACCAGCAGTTCGGCAGCCCACACCGGGTGCGCCGCCAGCTGCACCCGCTCCTCTTCACTCAGGCGCGCTTGCTTGAGCCACAGCTCTTGCGGCAGGAACATCATGCCGACATCGTGCAAGTAGACTGCCGCTTCCAGCTGCAAGGGATCAATGCGCACGCCGGCAGCCCGGTTACACGCCGAAGCCAGAATCAGGTTGCGTTCTGTGCGCCCCTGAAACAGCACCGAGCGCTGTTCGAACTGCAACGCCAGCGAGTGGAAGAAAGCCAGATCGCCCTGCTGCGCCGGCGTCGCCTGCGCCACCGCCGCCTGCTCTGCCTGTTGCGGCACAAATCCGGTGAGCTGCTGCACCAGCTGCCACGCAGCCTCCTGCATCTGCTGCTTGGGCTGCTGAGCCAGCACATGCAGGGAATCCGCCAGCGTGTTGAAATCCTGCAGCGATACGGTGCGCCCGCTATCCAGCTGCGAAATCAATAGCTCCAGCCTGTCCAACGCCAACAACACCACCTGCTCCAGCGCCGCTCCGAACAACAGCTCGCCAGACCTGACGCGCGCCAGGATGTCCTCCACGGCATGCACCAGCGGCTCGACAAAATACAGCCGGCACAAGCCAGCATCGCCCTTGATGGTGTGAAAAAGCCGCATCAGCTCCGCCTGCACGGCGACATCACGCGGCTGCTGCCGCAAGCGATGCAGCAGATTGGCGCCGCGTGGCGCGTAATCATTCAGCGCATAGAGGAAATCGGCAAAACTTTCTTCATCCTCAATACGATACTGTAGTGCAGTCTCCGTCATGGCCATGCTCTCCTCATTACTCCTGGCTGACTGCACTATAGAGCTTGTCCCCGCTGCCACCCAGCCTGATCACTCATCCATCACATGACATGGCACAAAAACCCCCAGTTTTTTGGAGAATCTTCACAAAAAAGACTTGCCTGCGGCGATAAGCGCAGGCAGACTGCGTATTGCAGTTTTTCAAGTCGTGATCTGTACAGTTGTTGTAAAGGCTATCGCCGTACCACAGTTTGTCTTTTCCCTTGATTGACATGCGCTTTTCTCATACTCAACGCTTTCTCAATAAGGGAATAGAACATGGCAACCGGTACCGTAAAATGGTTCAACGACGCTAAAGGTTTCGGCTTCATTACTCCGGACAACGGCGGTGACGACGTATTCGCTCACTTCTCCCAGATCAACTCCAAGGGCTTCCGCTCCCTGGCAGAAAACCAGCGCGTAAGCTTCGACATCGTTGAAGGCCCGAAGGGCAAGCAAGCTTCCAACATTCAGCCGATCTAATTCGGTTCGAATCAGGAATCTGAAAAACCTGGATGCATGCATCCGGGTTTTTTGTTTTTTAGCGCCATCACCAACAGATACGAATCATGGACAGCAATCACGACGACATCGTTGCCGCCACCCGCAACTGGCTGGAAAAGGCCGTTATCGGCCTCAACCTGTGCCCGTTCGCCAAGTCGGTTTACGTCAAGGAACAAGTTCGCATCGTGGTGAGCGATGCCAGCACTCCGGAACAGCTACTGGAGCACCTGGTAACCGAGTTGCAGCTACTGGCCGACTCCGACCCGGAAGAAATAGACACCACCCTGCTGGTACACCCGCTGGTACTACAGCGTTTCATGGATTTCAATGAATTCCTTGGTGTTGTCGACGCCGTAGTAAGCGAGATGCAACTGGAAGGCATACTGCAAGTTGCCGAGTTTCACCCCAAATTCCAGTTTGATGGCACCACCATCAACGATGTCAGCAACAACACCAACCGCTCGCCATACCCCACCCTGCACCTGTTGCGCGAAGCCAGCATTGCCCGTGCCGTGGAGGCCTTCCCGGATCCGGCAGCCATCTACGAACGCAATATCGAAACCATGGAACAACTGGGGCGCGCCGGCTGGGATGCCCTGCAGGTTGGCCCGCACAAGTCCGGCACTTAAGCCGGATACACCAGGCAGCGGCCGCTCGTTACCAGCAAGCTACTCGGTGAACGGCAACGGGGCACTGGCCGCCGCCCGGTCTTCCACCCCCATGCCATCCAGCAAGGCACACAGCCCTTCGGACAAGGCCTGCAACTGCGACGGCCCCAACCGCGACAGCGCCTCGGGTAACCAGCCGCGCGGCGCAAAATCCGCCTGTGCCATCAATTGCCTTCCAGCTTCGGTCAGCATTACCTCCACCACGCGCTGATCTCGCGCATTACGCTCGCGCTGCACATATCCCAGCTCCTCCAGCCGTAGCAGCATATTGCTGAGCGTTGCCGGCTTGATCGACATGCGCGCCGCCAGTTCACCAGCCTTCAGTGCCCCCGCCTCGCGCAGCTCGGCCAGCACCCATGCCTGAGCACCAGGAATACCCAGTTGCTTCTCGATTCCCGCCGAATGCTGTTGCGCAGCACGAAACACCACCCGGAATTGCTGCAGCACCTGCAATGGCGCCAGCGGAACTTTTGTATCAGTCATCGCATCAGATCTGTAAATATATTTTTATACAAAACAATATGGAGATAGCATGCAGATCGCAGAGTTCACCCGCTCGGAACTGGGCACCATAGGCGTCGAGCTGGAGGTACAGCTACTGGATCGCCAGACCCTGGACCTGAAACCTTGCGCCAGCGAGTTGCTGGCGCTTCGACAGCCACACCAGTTGGCGCACTTCAAGCAGGAAGTCACCTGTTCGATGCTGGAAATCAACAGCGGCATCCATGACGACAGCGCCACCCTGCAAACCGAGCTGCAATCTCTGGCCAGGCAATTGCAACAGTTGGCCGCAGACTGCGACGCCATTGCCTGCGGTGGCGGCACACACCCGTTCCAGGACTGGCGCCAGCGCCAGATCAGCAACCAGCAGCGCTATCACGCCTTTGCCGAGCACTACGGTTACCTGGCACGGCAGTTTACCGTGTTTGGCCAGCACATCCATATTGGCTGCCCGGACGGTGACACCGCGATCTGGCTGTGCCATGCGCTGGGCTATTACATCCCGCACCTGATTGCGCTGTCGTCGGCATCGCCCTTTGTGCAGGGCGAAGCCACCGCCTTTGCCTCCTCGCGCAGCAATACCGTGCTGGCCTTTCCCAACAGCGGCCATCTGCCGGCGGGCGTCAGGAACTGGCGGGACTTCCAGCAACATGCGGAACAGCTGGCCAGTTGCGGCGTGATTCAGTCGCTCAAGGATTTGTACTGGGACATTCGCCCCAAGCCGGAATACGGCACCGTGGAACTGCGGGTGTTCGACACCCCGTACAACATCAGCCGCGCCACGCAGCTTGCGGCGCTGACCCAGGCACTGGGGCTGTATTTTGTCACCACCCGCCCCACTCTGCCCGGGCGAGCGGCGCTATACAGCGTGTACGACTACAACCGTTTCCAGGCGGCACGCTTCGGCTGCGATGCCGAGTTCATCGACATACGTTGCGGCCAACGTCGCAGCCTGCGTGCCAGCCTGCTGGAAATGCTGCAGATGCTAGCCCCGTACAGCAGCAGCGATTACGGCCGTAGTTGCCTGCAGGAGCTGGAAGCAGCCATCGTCAGCAACCGCCTCGACTACCAACAGGCCACACAGCTGGCAGCTGACAGCCAGAGTCTGCAACATGTGCAGCAAACCCTGGCCGGCAATTGGGCCGATTAGACGGCAGTACCGCCCACGGTCAGCCCACCGTCAATACGCAGCGTAGGCTGACCCACACCCACCGGCACGCTCTGGCCTTCCTTGCCGCACACGCCAACGCCTTCGTCCAGCGCCAGATCATTACCGATCATGCCCACGTAGTTGAGCACATCGGGGCCATTGCCGATCAGGGTGGCGCCCTTTACCGGGTAGGCCAGCTTGCCGTTCTCGATCTTCCATGCCTCGGAGGCGGAGAACACGAACTTGCCACTGGTGATATCCACCTGGCCGCCGCCAAAGTTGGCCGCATAGATACCGTCTTTCACCGAAGCGATGATTTCCTCCGGCGATTTGTCGCCGGCCAGCATATAGGTGTTGGTCATGCGCGGCATCGGGATATGCGCGTAGGACTCGCGCCGACCGTTGCCGGTAGGAGCCATGCCCATCAGCCGCGAGTTCATCGCGTCCTGCATGTAAGCCTTCAGGATGCCATCCTCGATCAGCGTGGTGCAGTTGGTGGCATTACCCTCGTCGTCGATGGACAGGGAGCCACGACGCCCCGGCAAGGTGCCATCGTCCACCACGGTCACACCCGGGGCCGCCACGCGCTGGCCGATGCGGCCACTGAATGCCGATGTACCCTTGCGGTTGAAGTCGCCCTCCAGACCGTGGCCGATGGCCTCGTGCAGCAGCACGCCGGGCCAGCCGGAGCCCAGCACCACGGTCATGGCACCAGCCGGCGCCGGGCGCGACTCCAGATTGATCAGCGCCTGACGTACCGCCTTGTCCACATGGTGGGCGATGAAGTCATCGCTGAAACCGGTCAGATCGTAGCGGCCGCCGCCGCCGCTGCTGCCCATTTCACGACGGCCGGCCTGCTCGGCAATCACCGTTACAGACAGCCGCACCAGCGGACGCACATCGGCCGCGCGCACGCCATCGTGCCGCGCCAGGTAGATCACGTCGTACTCTGCCACCACCCCGGCCATCACCTGGATCACCCGCGGGTCGCTGGCGCGGGCCAGGCGCTCCACTTTTTCCAGCAGCTCCACCTTGGCCTCCGCCGGCAGGCTGTCCACCGGGTCCAGCGCCGGATACAGCGCACCGGGTTGACGTCGCTGCACCGCACCGGCGCTGCCATTGCCGCCGGCAGCGCCAATGGCGCGCACCGCATCGGCAGCCTGGCCCAGCGCAAAAGCACTGATATCGTCGGAGTAGGCAAACGCGGTCTTGTCACCGGATACCGCGCGCACCCCCACCCCTTGATCGATGCTGAAACTACCCGCCTTGACGATACCTTCCTCCAGGCTCCAACCCTCGGTGCGGGTGTACTGGAAATACAGGTCGGCATAATCCACCTGGTGCGCCAGCATGCGCCCCAGCGTGGCGTCGATCACGCCTTCATCCACCCCGTACGGGGACAGCAGCAGGTTGTCGGCAATGGCGATTGCGTTACTCATCATGATGTCTTTCAGGAAAACACCCGGTGCGCCAACGCAGGCAGACGCTCGCGTACCGAGTGGATCAATTCTTGGTCAATATCGGCCAGCACCACGCCCTCGCCCTTGTCGAGCTGCGCCACAATGCGACCCCACGGGTCGATGACGATGCTCTGGCCATGCGTGCTGCGGCCGTTCTCATGCATGCCACCCTGAGCGGAAGCCAGTACATAGCACTGGTTTTCGATGGCCCTGGCACGCAACAACACTTCCCAGTGCGCCGCGCCGGTGGTAGCGGTAAACGCCGCCGGCAGCACCAACAGGTCGAACGGCGCCATCTGGCGGAACAGCTCGGGGAAGCGCAGGTCGTAGCAGATGCCGAAAGCGATGTCGGCCAGCGGGGTGCTGATCTTCAGCGGCTCGCTGCCGGCCACGATGCTGTCCGATTCGCAATAGCGCTCGCCCTGTCCGGTAAAGCCGAACAGGTGAATCTTGTCGTAGCGGCCTGCCACGCTGCCATCTGGCGCAAACAGCAGCAAGGTATTGAGCACCTTGCCCGGCTGCTGGCTGACCAGCGGCACGGTACCGCCCACCAGCCACACACCATGCTCGCGCGCCAGCGCGGCCAGCGCCTGCTGCAACGGGCCATTGCCGTACGGTTCGCTGATCGCCACCTTGTCGCTATCCTGCCGCCCCATCAGGCAGAAATACTCCGGCAGCACGATCAACTCCGCGCCTTGCCCTGCGGCCTCCGCCACCAGTTCGGCGGCTCGTTGCAGGTTCTGCTGCGGATCGGTGCCAGACACCATCTGCACCGCTGCCACCCTGAAATTCTTGCTCATTGCTTCCTCCCGCTAGCGTGGCGGCACTGCCGCCGGCTGTTTTTCCACCTGCTGACCGATTTTCCGTACTTGCGGCTCGGTCAGGCTGCCAGTGACTTCATATTCATAGGACAGTATCTGACTTACCGGGTCCTGCAACAGTTTTTGTGCGGCAAACGCCACCGCGCCGGCCACCGGGTTGAGCAAGGTGGCACCGGTAATCACTGCCACGCTCTCCGAAATGGTAGGGGTAATGCGCACCAGCACCTGCTGCCGGTTGGCCGCCAGGTCTGCCTCGCCGCGCATTGCCACCTTGGCCGCTGGCCCCTGGATGGCAATATCGCTGGAGCGGAACACGCCGGCATCGATGCTGGCCGTACCGCGTAAGCTATCGAAGGCAAAGCCGCTGCTGAACACATCGGTAAAATCCAGGCGGATACGCCGCGTCAGCGACTGCAGACTCAGCAAGCCCAGCAGCCGCCCGGCGCCTGGCTCCACCTGGGCGAACTGCCCCTTGCCGAGATCCAGCTTTACCGCGCCGCTCAGGCGGGCAAGGTCGAACGCCAGCAGCTGCCCCAGCCACTGCACCTTGCCGGACATCTCGCCGGCTCCGCCCTTGAGCATGCCGGGCAGGCCAACCCGGTCGAGCAAGGCGCCGGCATTGGCCGCCTTGAGGGAAAACTCCAGCTCGGTATTGCGCGCCGCGCTGCTACTGCCTTCCGGCGCCGAACCCTTGATCTGCAGCTGCGCTTCCGGCGTGGTCAGCACCACCTCATCCAGCAGCCACAGCCTGGGCTGATGGTGCGCCTGCAGCGACAACGCGCCCAGCTCATGGCCAGCCAGCGCGAAGCGCTCCACATTGACATCCAGCGCCGGTAGCGACTGCGCACCATCCTCAGTCACTGGCTCGGCAGCTGCCGGCAAGGGCAAGGCCAAACGCTGCATGCGTGCATGCAGCACTCCCTTGCCGTAAGGCTGGTAGTTCAGTTCCCCCTGCAGTTCGCGGGCATTCAGCCGTAGCGCGAACGGCGCCGTACCGCCCTGCCAGTCAAACCTGCCATCCACATCGTGCAGCTGCTTGCCCTGCAGCTGCAGCGCCGCCGCCTCGACCCGCACCTGCAGCGGCGGCATCACGGTATCGGCACTGGCGCCACTGGCCTGCACCTGTTGCAGCCACGGGTCCAGCTGCAGTTGCGGGCTGCGGACATGGATGCTGATATTGTCCAGCGGCTCCGGCGAGCCGCCACCCACACCAACCCCCACACCCAGCAGGCTGCCATCCTGGCGCAAGGTCACCACGCCGCTGGCGCGCGCCTGTTGCTGCCACTCCAGCCGCCAGCCACGCAAGCTTGGCCGCAAGACCAGCTGCAGCGGCCAGGCATCATCCGCCGGCTTGCCCAGCGGCGCCGGTGCGCTGCTGGCAATACCCTGCAGATTGCTGCTCACCAGCAGCTCCTCCAGCTTGTCGCCCACCACGAAACTGGCCTGATAAGGGGTGCGTCCGCTCAGATACTCCTGCAGCAGCGGCACGTAACGCGCGGTGACTTGCGGCATTTCCAGCTCGCCACTGCTGGCAAAGTGCATCTTGCCGGCGGCATCCAGCGTGGCAGTCAGGTGACTGCGGCCGCCAAAAGCGCTGTAGTCGATGCCTGGGCTGAACGCCCCGCGCTCATTGAAGCGCAGCAGGCCACTGACGTTTTCCAGCGCCGGCAACGGCAGCTCACGGAACTGCAGCCGGTTGCCCTGCAAGCGCAGGCTGCCGTCCACCTTGCTGTCTTCGGCATGCGCCAGCGGAATCGTCAGCCCCAGCTGCAGGCTGGCCTGCCCGCTGCTATCGATCTGCGACAGGAAGCCACTCAGCCAGCGATCCACCGGGCTGGCACGGGTATAGGCCAGCATCTGCGCCAGCGCTGCCTGTGCCTGGCCATTGATCAACAACTTGCTGTCGCCACGACTGGTGGCTGGCAGCAGCACCTCGACCTTGTCCAGCGCCACGTCGGCTGTTCGCGCCCGATCGGCACTGATGCTGATATCGTCGTTGCGCATGGCAAAGCGCCCCTGGATGGCATCGATTGCCGGCCAGCCCGGTTCGAACTGCAGCTTGCCATCATGAATATCGGCAGATACCTCGAAGCGCCCGTCCCGACCATCGGCAAACGGAAATGCGGCCAACCTTCCCTGCAGGCTGGCACGAATCTGCCGCGCCTCGCCACCTTGCAGCGCCCGGCGCAACCAGCTCACGGTTTCTCGACCGATCAGCGCCGGCAGGTACGCCGGCACGCGCGCCGCCGGCATGCGGTCAGCTGCCAGCTGCAAATCACTGCGCACGCTGCCATCGGCAGCCAGTTGCAGATCGCCGTGAATATTGGCAGTCACATCCGGTGTTTGCAGCGCCACGTCCGGCACATTGATCTGCCAGCCGGCGCCGGCACGCTGCCAGTCCAGCTTGGCGGCAAACTGCTGCACGCTTACCGGCTGCGACAGTTCGCCCGGCACCTGCAGGCGCGAATCGCGCGCAGCCAGGGTAAGTCGACCGCCGTTGGCGGCCATGTCGACACGACCATCCACACCACCCTCCAGCCGCACGCCATTGTGCAAGCCGAACGACAGCTGCCGGAAACCGGTGGCAAGCTGGTAATCACGCGGCGCGCGCAGCGGCCCCTGCCAGCGCAGGTCGACTTGCTGCAGATCGCCACCAAGTTCGGCCAGCGCGCTATTGGCCAGCGCCGGCACCTGGGGACGCAGCAATGGCAGCAGCGGTGCCAGCGACAGCCGGCTGATGCGGGCACTGCCACCTTCGGCATCATGCCAGCTCGCCCCGACCACGGCATCCGCCAGCAACTTGCCATACTGGGTATTCACCACCAGGTGGCTGGCCTGCAATACATGCCGCCCCGGCTCGTCGCTGCGGTAGTCCACCTCGCCAGCCAGATGCGGTAGCGGGACATTCTGACCCGATAGCGACAGCGCCACCTTTTCCACCTGCCACTTGCCGCCAAGCCGGGTGATGCGACCATCGGCAAACGCCAGCGCCAGTTGCGACGAGGCAGCGCCGCCGACACTGACCGGCGCATTCGGCCAGTAGCGCTGCAGCCAGTTCAGTTCCGGCGCATCCGCCTGCAATGCCAGCTCGCCGCGCCAGCTGCGCCACTCGCGACTGCGGCTGCCACGCCAGCTGGCATCCATATCCAGGCGCGACAGCAGCGCGCTTTCCGGCCGCGCCCGCACCTGCAGGCGATGCCCGAGTAAGGTATCCACCAGCTGCAAACGCATATCGCGCGCCGACAGCGGCGGCAGGCCCAGCAACTGGTCGTGCCAGCTGAAGCGCTGCAACTGCACATCCACCGTGTCCTGTCGCAATAGCCAATCCAGCGCCGCGCCATCGCCACGCCCTTCATCCAGCGCGATACCGTTCAGCCGCAGGCGGCCATCCGGCAAGCGCTGCAGATCCAGCGCCAGGCCACGCAGACTGATCAGCGACAACCGCGGCTCCAGATACAGCAAGCTTTTCCAGGCCGGTACCAGCCGCGCCTCGCGCAAGCGCATCGGCGGGCTATCCGGCCGCGGACGCAGCACCACATCATTCAAGGTGATCTGCGGCGCCCATAGCAGCCACTGGCCGCTGATGCGGCCAACCTTGACCGGCATGCCGATGCTGTCGCCAGCCCAGCGCTCGATATCCGGTCGCAGGCGGTCGATATTGGGGAGAAAGGCAAAACGGAACAGCAGGAAAGCGCTCGCCAACAGCACAGCTGCCAGCGCCAGCAACAGGAACACCACGCGCAGCACGCGTCGCGTCAGCTGCACGATGCGCAGGCTGCGATCTTCGCGCACTGCGTCGGAGTCGGAAGAAGGGTTAGAATGCAGAGTCACGATTTCGTCATAGCGTTGAAGGCGCATTATGCCAGCAAACCTCGCCGCCATCCCAGCCGCCAGAACATTCAGTTACTACCTGGAGCGCCAGCTCGCCGCCCATCCGGAACAACTCGCCCTGCTGGAAAGTCGGCTGCACCACCCGTTCGACCTGCAGGAAATGCAGGCCTTCAGCGATTGGGACAGCATGGACAGCGTGGAAGTGCTGCAACCATGCCTGCGCAAGCTGCGCAGCGCGGTAATGGCGCGGTTGATTGCCCGCGACGTGGGCGGGCTGACCGATCTTGATGAAGTGGTACGCACCATCAGCCTGCTAGCCGATTTTGCCATCAACACCACGCTACCGATTGCCCGCCGCAGCCTGGCTCACTTTGGCGACCCGATCGGCGAAGACAGTGGCGAGGTGCAGGAAATGATCGTGGTCGGCATGGGCAAGCTCGGCGGCCATGAGCTGAATGTCTCCTCCGACATCGACCTGATCTTTCTGTACCCGGAAGGCGGCGATACCAACGGCAGTCGCAAGCTGGCCAACCACGAGTACTTTACCCGTCTGGGCAAGCTGCTGATCGGCGCGCTCAACGACATCACCTTCGACGGCCAGGTGTTCCGCGTCGACAT
Organism: Vogesella amnigena; assembly: GCF_042648905.1. NCBI lineage: Bacteria > Pseudomonadati > Pseudomonadota > Betaproteobacteria > Neisseriales > Chromobacteriaceae > Vogesella > Vogesella amnigena. Next base: position 106,528 of record NZ_JBHRYH010000046.1, read on the forward strand.
GCGCCTGCGCCCCTACGGCGATTCCGGCCCGCTGGTAATGAGCCTGGCGGCGCTGGAAAACTACCTGCTGACCCAGGGCCGCGAGTGGGAGCGCTACGCCTGGATCAAGGCGCGGGTGATTGCCGGCGATGCCAGTCAGATGGAGCCGTTCACCCGCCCCTTCGTGTATCGCAAGTATCTGGATTACGGCGCCTACGGCGCCATGCGCGAGCTGCACGCGCAGATCCGCCGCGAAGTGGCACGCCGTGATATGGCAGAGAACATCAAGCTGGGGCCGGGCGGCATCCGCGAGGTGGAGTTCATCGCCCAGGTGTTCCAGCTGATCCGTGGCGGGCGCGAGCGCCGGCTGCAACTCAAGAGCACCCGCGACACCTATGCAGTGCTGGCCGAATTGCGGCTACTGGAGCCGGACACGGTGGCAGAGCTGCTGCAGGCCTACACCTTCCTGCGCAACCTGGAACACCGGCTGCAATACCTGGACGACCAGCAGACGCAAAGCCTGCCGACCAGCGACGACAACCGTCAGCGCATTGCCGGCAGTATGGGCTTTGCCGACTGGCAGAGTTTTCTGGATGAACTGAACCAGCACCGGCGCAAGGTCACACGCCACTTCGAGCAGGTGTTCTTCCTGCCCACCGAAGGCGCTCCGGCGCACCCGCTCACCGGGCTGTGGCGCGACATTGCCGACACCGATGCCTGCGGCCAACTTGCCGCGCTTGGCTACCTAGATGCCGAAGCGATCCAGCAGCAATTGCGCAGCCTGCAGGCCAGCCAGCGCTATCAGCAGCTGCCGGATGGCAGCCGCAAGAAAATGGACGCTCTGATGGGGCCGCTAATCGAGGTGGCAGGCGGTTTCGAAAACCCGGACACCACGCTGTCGCGGGTACTGACCCTGATCGAAGCCATCAGCCGCCGCGCCTCCTACCTCGCGCTACTGCAGGAATATCCGCAGACGCTGCAGCGACTGGCCTCGCTGTGCTCCGCCAGCGCCTGGGTATCCGTCTACCTGACCCAGCACCCCATCCTGCTGGACGAACTGCTGGATGCGCGCGTGCTATACGCCAGCCCGGACTGGCCACAGTTGGCCGCACAGCTGCAACAGCAGTTGGAAGACTGTCAGGGCGACGTGGAAGCCAAAATGGACACCCTGCGCCACTTCCAGCATGCGCAGACCTTCCGCCTGGTGGCACAGGACCTGGCCGGCATGTGGACGCTGGAAGCACTGTCCGACGAGCTGTCGCGTCTTGCCGACCTGGTACTGGACGCCACCATCCAGCATGCCTGGCTGGACATTCCCAAGCGCCACCGCGCGGTGCCGCTGTTCGCCGCCATCGGCTACGGCAAGCTGGGCGGCAAGGAGCTGGGCTACGCCTCCGACCTGGACGTGATCTTCCTGTATGACGACGAGGATCAGGACGCCGCCGAGCTGTACTCCCGGCTTGCCCGCAAGATCACCACCTGGCTCACCAGCACCACCTCGGCTGGCGTGCTGTACGACATCGACCTGCGCCTGCGCCCCAATGGCTCCAGCGGCCTGCTGGTCAGCACCACCGAGGCCTTCCGCCACTATCAGCACCACGACGCCTGGCTGTGGGAGCACCAGGCGCTGACCCGCGCCCGCTTTGTCTGCGGCGACGCCGCCATCGGTCAGCGCTTCGAGGAAATTCGCCAGGAGGTGCTGTCGCTGCCACGCGAACTGCCAGCGTTGGCCGCAGAGGTCATCAGCATGCGCAACAAGATGCTGGAAACCCACCCGGCACGCGAGGATGACGTCAAGCATGCGCGCGGCGGCATCGTCGACGTGGAGTTCATCGTGCAGTACCTGATTCTGGCCCATGCCCACCAGGTGCCCGGCCTGCTGGCCAACAGCGGCAATATCGCACTACTGGCCACCGCCGCCGAAGCTGGCCTGATTCCCGCCCAACTGGCGAACCAGGCACGCGACGCCTACCGCAGCTACCGCCGCCTGCAGCACGCCAGCCGGCTGAATGACAGCAGCAAGGTGAGCCACGCGCCGCTGGAACACTACCAGCACGTGCAGGCGCTGTGGCAGGCGGTATTTGGCGCACCGCCAGCACCGTGAAAGCCATAACACATTGCCGATGTGCAACGGTATAATCGCCGCACATTACAAATAACGGGACTTACGGAGAACTCACCATGTCGATGGCAGATCGCGACGGATTCATCTGGTACAACGGCGAACTCGTGGAATGGCGCAATGCCACCACCCACGTGCTGACCCACACCCTGCACTACGGCATGGGCGTGTTCGAAGGCGTACGTGCCTACGAAACCGCCAACGGCCCGACGATCTTCCGCCTGCAGGACCATACCGACCGTCTGTTCCGCTCCGCCAAGATCCTGGGCATGAATCTGCCGTTCAGCAAGGAGCAGATCAACCAGGCCCACCTCGACGTGGTGAAAGCCAACAAGCTCAGCTCCTGCTACTTCCGCCCGATGGCCTTCTACGGCTCCGGCAAGCTGGGCGTGGCTCCGAAGCAGGATGATGTGCAGGTGATCGTGGCTGCGTGGCCATGGGGTGCCTACCTGGGCGAAGAAGGCCTGGAAAAAGGCATCCGCGTGAAGACCAGCTCCTTCACCCGCCACCACGTGAATATCACCATGTGCAAGGCCAAGGCCAACGGCAACTACATGAACTCCATCCTGGCCAATAACGAAGCCACCGCCGATGGCTACGACGAGGCGCTGCTGCTGGATGTGGATGGTTTCGTGGCCGAAGGCTCCGGCGAGAACATCTTCATCATCCGCAATGGCAAGATGTACACCCCGGACCTGACCAGCGCGCTGGAAGGCATCACCCGCGACACCGTGGTACAGATTGCCGGTGAAATGGGCCTGCAGGTCATCGAAAAACGCATCACTCGCGATGAAGTCTACAGCGCCGACGAAGCCTTCTTCACCGGCACCGCCGCTGAAGTCACCCCGATTCGCGAACTGGATCGCCGCGCTATTGGCGAAGGCATGCGCGGCCCGATTACCACCGAGATTCAGAAGCGCTACTTCGACTGCGTGAAAGGCCTCGACAGCAGCAAACAGAACTGGCTGACCTACGTCGGCTAAACTACGACACCCGGCGGCCCAGGTCGCCGATCTTCGACCAAATCGAAAGCAAGCTAGCATGGCTGAACTGAAAGAAAACACCGCCCGCGTCATCGAAGTTACCGCCAAGGACCTGCCACTGCACTGTCCGACCCCGGATCAGGTCAAGTGGAACTCCCATCCGCGCGTGTTCCTGCCCATCGTCAAGAACGGCGGCGAAGCGCTGTGCCCGTACTGTGGCACCCGCTACCAGCTGACCGGCCCGCTGCCGCATGGCCATCATTAAGCCATTCAACCCATAGCCCGAATCGAAGGTGTAGCCTTGCTGCACCTTTTTTGCTTCTGTACATGATCAAGAAAATACTGGTGATCGGCCCCTCCTGGGTGGGCGACAGCGTCATGGCGCAACCCCTGTACCGGCGGCTGCACGAACGACACCCCGGCCTGGAGCTGCATGTATTCGCCCCAGCCTGGACTCTGCCGCTGCTGTCGCGCATGCCGGAAGTGGCCAAAGCACACCTCAACCCCTTCGGCCATGGCCAGCTGCGCCTGAAACAGCGCTGGAAGGTGGCGCGTCAGCTGCATACCGAACAGTTCGACCAGGTGGTGGTACTACCCAACTCGCTGAAGGCGGCACTTATCCCCTTCCTGGCTGGCATTCCCACGCGCACCGGCTTTACCGGCGAGCTGCGCTACGGCTTGCTCAACGACACCCGCGACCTGGACGAGCACGCGCTGCCCACCATGGTGGAGCGTTTCTGCGCACTGGCCGAAGCACCGGGCCAGCCCCTGCCGCGCCCGATTCCACACCCGCGACTGGCCTCGCGCCGCGAGCAACAGGAAGCTACCGCCCGCAAGCTGGGCATCGACCTTGCCCGCCCCATCGTGGCGATGTGCCCCGGCGCCGAGTACGGCCCGGCCAAGCGCTGGCCGGCACGGCATTTTGCCGAGCTGGCTCGCCGCTACCAGGCTGCCGGCTACCAGGTGTGCCTGTTCGGTTCGCCCAAGGATCGTGAAATCGGCGATGACATCGCCCGCCTGGCCGAAGGCGCCGCGGCCAACCTGTGCGGCAAGACCGGGCTGGAAGAAGCCATCGACCTGATGGGGCTTGCCAAACTGGCCATTTGCAACGACTCTGGCCTGATGCACGTTGCTGCGGCACTGGATGTGCCACTGGTGGGCATCTACGGCTCATCCAGCCCGGACTTCACCCCGCCGCTGAGCAACAAGGCCGCCATCGTGTCGCTGAACATGGACTGCAGCCCCTGCTTCGAGCGCAACTGTCCGTACAAACACACCCACTGCCTGGAAAACCTGCATCCGGCACAGGTATGGCACGCGGCCGAAAACCTGCTGCAACAGCAAACCCCGCAAGATGACCCGCAAGACTGAGAACATGAACCGCAAGGACATTCCCGCCACGCCGGAAGAAAACAGCCGCCGCATGGAGCTGGTGCGCGCCGCCGCCCGCTTGTTCCGCGACCAGGGTTACGAACGCACCACCGTGCGTGACCTGGGCAACGCAGTAGGCCTGCAATCGGGCAGCCTGTTCTATCACTTCCGCACCAAGGAAGAGATCCTGGTGGCGGTGATGGCGCTCGGCATTACCGCCACCACCGAACAACTGGCAAGCGCGCTGGCCAGCGCCACCGACACCCGCAGCAAACTGGCGGCACTGTTCCGCGTTCACCTGCACTCGCTGCTTGGCGACAATCAGGCCGCACTGGAAGTGATGCTGTACGAATGGCGCAGCGTATCGCCAGCCGCCAAGCCGGGTCTGATCGTGCTGCGTGACCGCTACGAAGCGCTGTGGCAGCAAGTGCTGGACCAGGCCGCCAGCGAGGGTCTGGTGAAGAACGACACCCGCCTGCTGCGCCGCACCCTGCTGGGCAGCCTGCACTGGACCGTGCAGTGGTACCGCAACGATGGCGAACTCAGCGTGGCGCAGCTGGCCGAGCGCATGCTGGCGCTGGTGCTGCGCGGCGAATAAGCCAACCCGCACCTGCAGGCCATTGAATGCGTTGATGAAAGTTTAGTTTTGCCATGACGCCAACGGCGGGGGCGACTATACTGACGCATCCACCGCAGCCTTTGCGGCAACTGCCCTACCAGGAGTCTCACCATGATCAATCCCGTTACCAGCAGCTATGGCAGCAGCGAGATTGCGCGCAGTTTGCAGCTTGAACAGCAGCAACAGCGCCAGCAGGTGCGGGAAAGCGGCGAGGCGGCAGCCACCGCCAGCCAGCAGCAGGCGGCGGCCAGTCAGCAAAGCAATAATGTCACCACCCAGGCGGTGCAGCAGAACAGCGAAACCAGCGCCAATGGCTCCGCCACCAGTAGCCAGCCCAATCGCGAGCTGGAAGACAGGCTGCAATCGCAACTGATCAATGCCCGCGCCGCGGCCCGCAGCGAAGCCGCGCCACAAGCTGCCGCCGAGCAGGACCGCCAAAGTACGGCAACCGGTGCTGGCGATCAGGCCCAGCGTGCCGCCGACGCCCAGCGCCAGCAACAGCAGCAAGACAGCAATCGTGCCGAGTTGAACGCCTACAGCCAGCAGCAAGCCGTGGTGCAGTACCAGAGCACACAATCCCTGCTGCAGCCTGCCGACAACAGCGGCACGGTACGCGCCAGCGCCTGACACATACCAAGCCCTACAAACAGCCTGCCCCGTGGCAGGCTGTTTGCTTTTCAGACAACAACACACCTCGCAGCCTGCAAACACCACTTGCATGACCGGCATTAGCCCAAAACTATTTCATCATTAGCAAGGCTTAATCGGCAGAGCGCCACAAACTGCTAAAATACACCCCATTCATCGACGAACAGGAAAATGAAACATGAGCCAAACTCGTCACAGCCCGCTGTTGATCCTGGGCTCCGGCCCGGCCGGTTACACCGCAGCCGTCTACGCCGCCCGCGCCAACCTGAAGCCGGTAATGATCACCGGCATGGCCCAGGGTGGCCAGCTGATGACCACCACCGACGTGGACAACTGGCCTGCCGACGTGGCCGGCGTACAAGGCCCGGAGCTGATGGTGCGCTTCCAGCAGCACGCCGAGCGCTTTGGCACCGAGATGATTTTCGACCACATTCATACTGCCAAGCTGGATGAAAAGCCATTCCGCCTGATTGGCGATTCCGGTGAATACACCTGCGATGCGCTGATCATCGCCACCGGCGCTTCCGCCAAATACCTCGGCCTGCCGTCCGAGCAGGCATTCTCCGGCAAGGGCGTATCCGCCTGCGCCACCTGCGACGGCTTCTTCTACCGCAACCAGGACGTGGCGGTGGTAGGCGGCGGCGACACCGCGGTGGAAGAGGCGCTGTACCTGGCCAACATCGCCAAGCACGTTACCCTGATCCACCGTCGCGAGCATTTCCGCGCCGAAAAGATCATGGTCGACAAGCTGATGGCACGCGTTGCCGAAGGCAAGATCACCCTGAAGCTGAATGCCAACCTGGATGAAGTACTGGGCGACGATAGCGGCGTAACCGGCGCCCGCCTGAAGTTCAACGACGGCAGCACCGAAGACATCAAGCTGATGGGCGTATTCATCGCCATCGGCCACAAGCCGAACACCGACATTTTCCAGGGCCAGCTGGAGCTGGACGATACCGGCTACATCGTGACCCGTGGCGGTCGCGAGGGCAACGCTACCGCTACCAGCGTGCCGGGTGTGTTCGCTGCCGGCGACGTGCAGGATCACATCTACCGCCAGGCGATCACCAGCGCGGCTTCCGGCTGCCAGGCAGCCCTGGACGCCGAGCGCTTCCTGGACCACTAAGCGGCACGGTCTTGAAGTCGCTCAAGGATCAGCTCAAGCCGATCAAAGCACAGGCAAGGCCCGCCAGGGCCTTGCCTGTTGCCGTTGCGGCCAACCCCGAGCCGGAGCCAGACTTCCCGGCGCTGATGCGCCATGTCATCCCGCTGAAGCCGGACGGCCGGGTGCAGCACCCGCTGCCGCGCCCGAAACCACGCCCGCTGCGCCAGCCCAAACCCAGCCAGGGTGAAAGCGAACACAACAGCCTGTTTGCGCAGATGCTGGGCTGGTTCGAGCCAGCCGAGCTGGAACATCAGCATCGCCGCCCCGGCATGCCCAACGGCACGCTGCGCAAGCTGCGTGGCGGCCACTGGCCGGTATGTGCCGAGCTGGACTTGCACGGGCTCGACCGCTTCGAAGCGCATGAGCGCCTGGCACTGTTCCTGCACCACGCCCGCCAGCTTGGCCAGTGCGTGCGCATCATCCACGGCAAGGGGCTGAGTTCGCGCGGCGAGCCGGTGCTGCCCAAGATGGTACGCGCCTGGCTGAGCCACCATCCGGACGTACTCGCCTTCTGTGAAACCGCCAGCCACCAGGGTGGCAGCGGCGCCGTGCTGGCACTGCTCAAACGCCCATCCTGACGCCCATCACGACAAGGAAACCATAATGGACACCTGCCCGACTTTTACCGCCCCGGCCACCAGCGGCCAGCAGATTACGCTACCCGATGGCCAGTTGACCGTGCTGTACTTCTACCCCAAGGACAATACCCCCGGCTGCACCACCGAAGCCCAGGCTTTCCGTGACCAGCACGTCGCCTTTGCCGCCGCCGGCGCGCGCATTGTCGGCGTGTCGCGCGACAGCCTGAAATCGCATGAGAATTTCAAGGCCAAGTTCGAATTGCCATTTGAATTGATCAGCGATCCGGAGGAAACTGTATGTAATCTGTTTGCTGTCATGAAGCTGAAAAACATGTACGGCAAACAGGTGAGAGGGATCGAACGCAGCACCTTCGTCATCGACGGCGCCGGCAAGATCCTTCGCGAATGGCGCGGCCTGAAAGTACCGGGTCACGCCGAAGAAGTGCTTGCGTTCGTGACATCGCGTTAAGAGCCTGTTCAATATCTGCTTGCGGCTGTGATCGGGGTTGGCCGCAGCCGCAAAAAAGGTATTGCGCCGGCTCTGTGGGTCCACATCGGGTGGACCCACCAGCCAAGGGGGCCCATATCATGGCAAGTCGCAAGAAAAGCAAAAACGTCAAACTGTTCGTCCTCGATACCAACGTACTGCTACACGACCCCACCTGCCTGTTCCGCTTCGAGGAACACGACGTCTTCATCCCCATCATTACCCTGGAAGAGCTGGATACCCACAAGAAGGGCATGTCCGAAGTGGCGCGCAATGCCCGCCAGGCCAGCCGTTTCCTGGATGAGATCGTCAGCCAGGCCGGCGCCGACATCGCCGACGGCATCGAGCTGAAAAACGCCAGCCGCGAGGCTGCCACCGGCCGCCTGCTGCTACAGACCCAGGCCATCCACGCCACGCTGCCGGCGTCGATGCCGGTGGGCAAGGCGGACAACCAGATCCTGGGCATCGTGATGGCGCTCAAGCAGCTGGAGCCGTCGCGCAACGTGATCCTGGTGTCCAAAGACATCAATATGCGCATCAAGGCGCGGGCGCTGGCGCTGGAGGCGGAAGACTACTTCAACGACAAGGTGCTGGAAGACACCGACCTGCTATACAGCGGCATGCGAGAAATCGACCAGGGCTTCTGGGACCGCAACGGCAAGGATCTCAAGTCCTGGCAGGAACACGGCCGCACCTACTACCAGCTGAAAGGGCCGGACGTACCGGGGCTGATCCTCAATCAGCTGCTGTGGCAGCAGGGCGAGCAGCCACTGCAGTGCCGGGTGATCCAGCTGGATGGCAAGACTGCAGTACTGGAGACGCTGCGCGACTACAGCCACCAGAAGAACAATGTCTGGGGCATCACCGCACGCAACCGCGAACAGAACTTTGCGCTGAACCTGCTGATGAACCCGGAGGTGGACTTCATCACCCTGCTGGGCCAGGCCGGCACCGGCAAGACGCTGCTGACCCTGGCTGCAGGTCTGGCGATGACGCTGGAGCAGAAGCTGTACAGCGAGATCATCATGACCCGTGTCACCGTGCCGGTGGGCGAGGACATCGGCTTCCTGCCCGGCACCGAAGAGGAAAAGATGATGCCGTGGATGGGCGCGCTGGAAGACAACCTGGACGTGCTGGGCAAGACCGAGGACGACAGCGGTGACTGGGGGCGCGCCGCCACCCGCGACCTGATCCGCAGCCGCATCAAGGTCAAGTCACTGAACTTCATGCGCGGGCGTACCTTCCTCAACAAGTACCTGATCATCGACGAGGCGCAGAACCTGACGCCCAAGCAGATGAAAACCCTGATCACCCGTGCCGGCCCCGGCACCAAGGTAGTGTGCCTGGGCAATATCAGCCAGATCGACACTCCGTACCTGACCGAAGGCAGCTCCGGCCTGACCTATGTGGTGGACCGCTTCAAGGGCTGGGATCACTCCGGTCACATCACCCTGCAGCGTGGCGAGCGCTCGCGCCTGGCTGACCATGCGGCGGAAGTGCTGTGAGCGGCAAGCTGGAACTGATCCATGTCACGGCAACAGCGGCGGAGCAAGCAGCTCCGCCGCTGTTGTTCGTGCATGGCGCCTATGCTGCCGCCAGTTGCTGGCAGCAGCACTTCCTGCCCTGGCTGGCGGCGCAAGGTCATGACTGCTGGGCGCTGAGCCTGCGCGGTCATGGTGGCAGCCCTGGCCGCGAGCGGCTGCACGATTTCGGTATTACCGACTATGTGGCCGATGTGGCCTGGGCCTGCGGCCAACTGCCGGCACCACCGGTGCTGGTCGGGCACTCCATGGGTGGCTACGTACTGCAGCAGTATCTGCGCCAGCACACTGCACCGGGCGTGATCCTGCTGGCCAGCGTGCCACCCGGCGGCATGGCGATGTCCACCTGGCGGCTTGGGCTCACCGCCCCGGACATCCTGCTGGGGCTCAACCTGTTCCAGCAGGGGCGGCACACGCCAACCGCAGCCGAGGTACGCCGCATGCTGCTGTCGCCGGATGCCGATCTGGCCTGCGCCCAATGGCTGGCGGACAACAGCCAAGTGGAAAGCCAGCGCGCCATCCTGGACATGAGCCTGACCACGGCACTGTTTGCCCGCAAACTGCCCTGCCCGGCACTATCCATCGTTGGCCGCAACGACCTGCTGGTCAGCCCGCTGGAAGCCAGCAGCGGCGGCCTCCTGCTGGGTATCGAGACACAGGTGCTGCCGGACCTTGGCCACATGCTGATGCTGGATACACGCTGGCAGCAGGTTGCCAGCCTGATGGCGAGCTGGCTGCGACAGCAGTTCGCGGCCTGCCACCAGGCCGCGCAATAGCAGCGGCACCGCTGTTGGCGCCGCGCACTTCCTGTTATCTTCGCTATCCGCCGCCGCACTGGCGGCATCCCATTACCCATATCAGATACAGGAGCTTCAATGGCTGGCAGTAGCCTTTTCATGCTGATTGACGACATCGCCACCCTGCTGGATGACGTGGCCGCCATGACCAAGGTGGCCGCCAAGAAAACCGCAGGGGTGCTGGGCGATGATCTGGCGTTGAATGCGCAACAGGTAACCGGCATCCGCGCCGAACGCGAACTGCCGGTGGTATGGGCGGTAGCGGTAGGCTCGCTGCGCAACAAGGCGATACTGGTGCCTGCTGCGCTCGCCATCGGCGCACTGCTGCCCTGGCTGATCACCCCGCTGCTGATGCTGGGCGGCGCGTTTCTGTGCTTCGAAGGCGCGGAAAAACTGGCGCACAAATACCTGCATGCCAGCGAAGAGCACGCGGCGCATGAGGAGCTGCTGCATGCAGTGCAGGATCCGACCATCGACATGGTGGCGTTCGAGCGCGACAAGATCAAAAGCGCCATCACCACCGACTTCATTCTGTCAGCGGAAATCATCGCCATTGCCCTGGGCACCGTGGCCAGCCAGCCTTTCATGACCCAGCTGGCGGTACTGGTAGGCATCTCTGTCGCCATGACGCTGGGGGTGTACGGCCTGGTGGCCGCCATCGTCAAGCTGGATGATGTCGGTCTGTTCCTGACGCAAAAACCGCATGCCGCCAGCCAGGCGGTTGGCCGCATGCTGGTGCATGCCGCGCCGCCGCTGATGCGCCTGCTGTCGGTAGCCGGCACCATCGCCGTATTCCTGGTGGGTGGCGGCATCCTGGCGCATGGCATCGCCCCGCTGCATCACGCCATCGAGGCCAGCCCGGCGCTGGCCGGCGGTCTAGGCCCGCTGGCCGCCATGCTGCCGGCGCTGCTGAACGGGCTGGTCGGCCTGCTGGCTGGTGCCGTTCTGGTTGCCCTGTTCACCCTGGTGTCGCGCCTGCGCAAGCCGGCAGCTGCCTGAGCAATTGGGCGAACACCACTAGTCAAAAGCCGTTCAGCGCCTGGCGCTGAACGGCTTTTTTTGTTGCATCAGTCTGGTGCATCAATCATCGTCATCTTCCTGCCAGGCCGGTTTGCGCTTGGCCAGGAACGCGGCCACGCCTTCCATTTGCTCCTCTCCGCCCAGCAGCTCCAGAAAAGCGGCTTTCTCCTGCAGCAGCTGCCGCTCCAGCGTGGTCTGCTGGCTGCCCTCGATCAGCTGCCTGGCAGCCAGTACCGCCGAGCGCCCCTGCTGCGCCACCTTGCCGGCCAGGCTCACGGCCATGATCTTGGCGAGACCGGTATCCGTGACTTCCTCCACCAGGCCAATGCGCAGCGCCTGTTCGGCACTGACCATTTCGCCACCGAGAATGATGCGTTTGGCCCACGGCACGCCGACACGATCCGCCAAGGCCTTGGTACCGCCGGCACAGGGTATCAGCCCCACCGCGGTTTCCGGCAAGCCCAACCGGGCACCACGCTCGGCCACGATATAGTCGCAGGCCAGCGCACACTCCAGGCCGCCACCCAAGGCGTAGCCGTTCACTGCCGCCACGGTAACGCCGCGAAAGCGGCGGATACTGTTGAATGCCAGCGCAAAAGCGTCGGCCACCCGGCCAGCCAGTTGACTGTCGCCCTTGGCAAACTGCTGCAAATCGGCGCCAGCGGAAAAAAACCGGTCGCCGGCACCGGTAATCACTACCGAGCGCACCGACTGTTCCTGATCCAGTGCCTCCATGGCGGCTGCCAACTGCTGCAGCGTACTCAGCCCCCAGATATTGGCGGGCGGATTATCGATGGTAACGATCGCCGACTGCCCCAGGTGCTCTATCACGATCTGCTTGTTCATACGGTGTTACTCCCCCTTTTCCTGCACCCGTATCTCACGGTCGGGATAGACGCATCTGCCCTGAGTTCACCCGCCAGGCACGCACACGCAAGCCAGGCATTCGGTGTCGGCATGACAGGTTTTCCAGTTATAACGATGGACTATCCCACTGTTTTTTCAAGCTATCCGTGAGCAATAACCCGATAAGCATGAATTGCCATTATTCATAGCCATATCGATTAAAAATACAAAATTTCGCCGCAAACCGGCCTGCTACAATGGCGCTTTACCCTGCCCTGCACTTCACCATGCTGGAAATCAGCCTGCTCTCACTTTTTGTCACCGGTCTGCTGGGCGGCGTGCACTGCCTTGGCATGTGCGGCGGCATTGTCACTGCCATCTCGGTAACCGGGCAAGGCAGCAAGCCCTGGCTGCTGCTGGGCTACAACCTGGGTCGTCTGGCCAGCTATGTGCTGATTGGCGCGCTGCTGGGCGGGCTGGCGCAATGGGGCGTGGCGCAGGCGGATTTCCGCCCGCTGCAGCTGGGGCTGTTCGCTGCGGCCAACGTGCTGCTGATCCTGCTGGGGCTGTACCTTGCCGGCCTGTCCGGCGTCGTCACCCGTATCGAGCGCCTGGGCCAGCCGTTATGGCGCCGGCTGCAGCCACTGACCCGCCGCCTGCTGCCGCTGCGTCATGGCTGGCAGAGCGTGTTGGTAGGTGCGCTGTGGGGCTGGCTGCCCTGCGGCCTGGTCTACACCGCCAGCCTGGCGGCACTGGCCAGCCAGAGCGCCAGCAGTGGCGCGCTGGTCATGCTCAGCTTCGGCCTTGGCACCCTGCCCAACCTGCTGCTGATGGGAGCGTTTGCGCACAAGCTCGGGCAGTGGAAACAACAACGGCCAGTCCGCCTGGTGGCGGGACTGGCCGTCAGTGCCATCGGTTGCTGGCACCTGGCGCAACTACTGCTCAGCGCATAGCGCCAAGCAGCGACGTCACATTGCTGCGGAATAGCTGCAGGTAGCTGCCGGCCTTGCCGTCACTGGACAGTGCATCCGCGTACAGCTTGCCACCAGGGTTGACGCCGGCCTCCTTGCCAAGCTGCTGCAGCAGGCGCTTGTCGGCCATGTTCTCGAAAAACACCGCCTTTACCTGCTCTTTCTTCACTTGCTGGATCAGCCGTGCCACGGCCTTGGCTGAAGCTTCTGCTTCGGTGCTGATGCCCTGCGGCGCCAGGAAGCGGATCTGGTAACGCGCCGCCAGATAGCCAAACGCTTCATGCGAAGTCAGCACCTTGCGACGTGCCGCCGGCACGCTGGCAAATTGCTGCGCTGCCCAGGCATCCAGTTCCTTGAGCTTGCCCTTGTAGGCAGCGGCACGCTGGCGGAATTCGTCGGCACTGGCCGGGTCGGCCTTGGCAAGGCCGGCGGCAATCGCATCGGCGTACAGCATCACGTTCTGCGGGTTGTGCCAGGCGTGCGGATCAACACTGCCGTGGTCATGACCGTCGTTCTCGTGATGGCCCTCCTCCTGCACCGCAAGTGGTTTCACCCGCGCCGCAGCCACTACCGTCAACCCCTTGAAGCCGGCCGCACGCGTCATGCGTGGCATCCAGCCCTCAAAACCCAGCCCACTGACCACGAACACCTTGGCGCTAGCCAGCTTGCGCACATCCGCCGGCGATGGCTGGAACACATGCGCGTCCTGATCCGCCCCTACCAGCGACAGCACCTCCACCTTGTCGCCGCCGATCTCGCGGGTGATATCGGCAACAATGCTGAAACTGGCCACCACCGGCACCTTGGCCATGGCCAATGCCGGGGTAAGCAACAAGGCAGCAACAAACAACTTGCGCATCAACAACTCCTAATTGGTGAGATGACGGGAACGGATCAGGCGCGGCAGCAGACCGCCCTGCGGCGCCAGCAACATGGAGAACAGATAGGCCAGGCCCGCCAGCAGGATGATGGCCGGGCCGGACGGCAGTTCGGCATGGAAGGACAGCAACAGGCCACCAACAGCCGACAGGCTGGCAATCAGCAATGCCACCAGCAGCATGCGGCCAACGCTGGCCGCCCACAGCCGGGCGGAGATGGCAGGCAGCATCATCAGCCCCACCGACATCAGCGTGCCCAGCGCCTGAAAACCGGCCACCAGGTTCAGCACCACCAGCAGCAGGAACAACAGATGCCACACGCCGCCGCGGGCGCCGATGGCACGCATGAACACCGGGTCCAGGCTTTCCAGCAGCAAGGGACGGTAGATGGCGGCCAGGGTCAGCAGGGTGACGCTGGCCACCGCCGCCACCAGCAGCATGGCTGCATCGTCCACCGCCAGCACCGAGCCGAACAGCAGGTGCATCAGGTCCACATTACTGCCGCTCTTGGACACCAGCAGCACCCCCAGCGCCAGCGACAGCAGATAAAAGCCGGCAAAGCTGGCGTCCTCTTTTACCTCGGTGTAGCGGGTGGCCAAGCCAGCCAGCAGCGCCACCAGCACTCCGGCGACAAAACCGCCCAGGCTCATGGCCGGCAGGCTGAGGCCGGCCAGCAGGTAGCCCACTGCCGCGCCGGGCAGCACCGCATGGCTCATGGCATCCCCCATCAGGCTCATGCGCCGCATCACCAGCAGCAGCCCCACCGGGGCACTACCCAGCGCCAACGCCAGACAACCCACCAGCGCGCGACGCATGAAGGCGAAATCGGCAAACGGGGAAATCAGCATTTCGTGCAGCGTCATTTGGCGGCTCCCGTCACATCCACCGCGCACACTGGCGCATTGGCCTGCCAGTGCGCAGCGGTATCGGCGGCGCGGCGCAGGTTGTCATCGCTCAGCACACTGCTGGTTGCTCCCCAGGCCACCACCTCGCGCGCCATCAGCAGGGTTTGCGGAAAGTAGGCCCGTACCTGCTCGTAGTCGTGCAGTACGGCAATCACCGTGCGGCCCTCTTCCTGCCAGCGCCGCACCAGCTCCAGCAGATCGAAAGTGGTGCGCGCATCCACGGCGTTGAATGGCTCGTCCAGCAGGATCAGTCGCGCATCCTGCACCAGGATGCGGGCAAACAGCACGCGCTGGAACTGGCCGCTGGACAGCGCCGACACCGGGTGCAGCGCAAAATCCTCCAGCCCCACGGTAACCAGCGCATCCCAGCTGAGCTGGTCCTGCTTGCGGCCAACCTGGCCAAACAGCCCGCTGCTGCGCCAGTGACCGCTGCTGACCAGGTCGATGACCGACACCGGCAGACTGCGGTCGATTTCCGACTGTTGCGGCAGGTAGGCAATATCCTTGCGGCTGATGCCGTCGAAACGCACCTCGCCGCTGTCGGGGCGAATCGCGCCCATGATGGTCTTCAGCAAGGTGCTCTTGCCGGCGCCGTTCGGCCCGAAGATGGCGGTGGCCAGCCCCGGAGCAAAGCGGCCGCTCACATGGTGAACGGCCGGGTGGCGCTGGTAGGACACGGTAAGGTTATGCAGCGTAATCAAGCTTCTGCTCCCAGTGCCCACCACACCAGCAGCCACAGCAGCAACAGCAAGCCACTGGCCAGCAGCAGGCGCTGCCAGGCCGCCATGGCCAGCAGGCGCCAGCCTGGCAGATGGCCGTGCTCACCGGCGGCATGCGGGTGTGGGTGGGAATGCGCATGTTCATGCGCGTGCTCATGCCCAGCATGATCATAATGATGCTCGGCCATATCAGTCCTGCGACCACGGTTCCAGGCAGGCATGCAGTGCCGCCTCGATGGCGGCTGCGTCCAGACTGCTGGCAATCAGTTCAAAACGGTTGTCACGACGCCAGGCCACCTGGTTGGCGGCCCAGCGGCCATCGGTCCAGTTCAGCCACAACCAGGAATCCATCACCTGGAACACGCCCTTGGCGCGCACCAGTCCGTCCACCATCTGCGGCAGGCGGTCGAAAAAGTCCGTCAGCGCCTCACCGGAAAACGCCTTGTCCGCCGGCAGCGTCCAGCCCTGCGACTGCCAGCCGGGCGCATCGTCCTGTCGCACCGCCGGACGGTAACGCGGCTTGTCGGCTCCGGCGGCGTTCAGCCACTGCGGGCTGGCCGCGCCATGATGTATCTCCGCCACCAGCGATTTGGGCGGAAACAGCTGCGCCGCCTTGTCACGGTAGGTGGCCAGGGTGTCGGCATCGGTCAGATCGCACTTGGTAGCCAGCAGCACATCGGCCACCATCACCTGGTCGCGGTACAGCGGCTGACGGAAGTAATCGTTGTTGACGAACTGGCGCGGGTCCACCAGCGTCAGCACCGCGCCCAGCTCCAGCGCATTGCCCAGCGGCTCGGTGCGCAGCTCGTCGATCAGCCCGGCTGCGTGCGCCAGGCCACTGGCCTCGATGATCAGCCGGTCCGGCTTTTCGCGGCGCAGCAGGTTGGCCACCGTTACCGTCATCTGCGGCCCGGCCACGCAACACAGGCAGCCGCCGGCGATCTCCGCCACCGGCAGCTCGCCATCGTCCAGCACTGCGCCGTCGATGCCGATCTCGCCGAATTCGTTGACGATGATCGCCCACTTCTCGTCACGCGGACGCTGGCTGATCAAATGGCGCAGGGCCGTGGTCTTGCCCACGCCCAGAAAGCCGGTCAGCACATTCACCCGGGTCTTTTTCATGCTTGGCATCCTTGACAGAGCCCTGTCAGCATCAGATTTTGCGGGCCGATGGCAAAGCCTTCGCCACCGGCCTGTTCGCGCAGCAGTGCCAGCATCGGCGTGGCATCCAGCTCCTGTACCTTGCCGCACTGGCTGCACACCAGAATCAGGCCTTCATGGCTGCAGCCAACATGGCGGCAGACAATGTAGCCGTTCAGCGCATCCACCTTGTGCAGCAGCCCGGTAGCCACCAGGAAGTCCAGCGCGCGATACACGGTAGGCGGCGCGGCAATGCCACGCAGGCGCTGCAGATCAGCCAGCACCTGGTAGGCCTTCACCACACCGTCGTAGTCCAGCACCAGCTCCAGCACCTGGCGGCGCAGGCTGGTGAGCCTGGCACCCTGGGTCTGGCAATGGCGATCGGCGGCGGCAATAAAGCTGGCACTATCCATGACAGGGTTTACACAAACTATATGAATTCGCGAATGTTACGGTATAACTTAACGAGGGTCAAACAAGGCACGGTTCCGCAATCCGGCAGCCATCCACCATGCGAAATCAACCACCTATGAGCACGCACCAGCCGGCCAAACCCGAACAACGCCGGAATCCGCCTGCTCTGACATAGAAAACCTGCGTGCTAACACTCGGGAAACCGGCGCAACCACATAGTGTTCACAAGCCGCGAGGGCTCGCCAGCAATGCGCCACGTCATCGCCATCATCGACGACTGGCAGAAGCTGGTGCTGAGCAGTCACGAACAACAGTTGCCTGCCGCCGCCACCATTTGCCCCCTCGTCACCGGCCCGGAACAGCTGTCACGAGCAACGCAGCATCACGACGGAAGCGGCAGTTTTTCGCTGCGGCCTAAATTGTGCAGCGCCTTGCTAGCCGGTACACACCTCGCGCAAGGTGTTGCGCAGCCAGCGATGCAGCGGGTCGGCGTCCAGCCGTGGGTGCCACAGCATGGACAGCGTGATGTCGGCCACCGCCACCGGCAGCACGAAGGTCTCCAGCCCGCTGCGCAGGTTGCGGGTATGCCGCTCCGGCACGGTGGCCACCAGTTCGCCGTGCCGCGCCAGTGCCAGCGCCGGCGCAAAGCCGGCTACCGAGGTAACGATGCGCCGCGACAGGCCGTGCGCGGCCAACGCCACATCCACCGGGTCCTGCCCGAAGCCATGCCGCGAATCGGCCACATGGTCACAGGCGGCGTAGCGCGCCATGCTGATGTCGCCCTCCAGCAGCGGGTGCCCTGCCCGCACCACACCCACGAAATGGTCATGAAACAGGGCACGCGCATGCAGCTCCTGCGCGGTGATTTTGCCCACCACACCAGTCTCCAGGTCGGCACTACCATCGCGCAGCAGGCTGTTATCGCGCCGGGTTTTGCCGATGAAACTCAGCTGGATACCCGGCGCCGCGTCCGCGATGCGGGCCAGCAGCTGCGGGCCGAAGTTTTCCACGAAACCATCGCTGCACAGCAGGGTAAAGCGGCGTTGCACCTGCAGCAGATCCGGCACCACCTCCGGGCTGAGCACCTGCAACACCTGCTGTAACAGCGGGCTGACCTGCGCGCGCAGCGCCTCGGCCCGTGGCGTGGCCACCAGGCCACGACCAGCGCGCACCAGCAGGGGGTCGCCGGTGCTGTCACGCAGCCGCTGCAGCGCCCGGCTCATGGCGGACGGGCTCAACCCCAGTCGACGGGCCGCGCCCGCCACGCTGCCTTCGCTCAGCAGTGCATCCAACGTAAATAACAGGTTCAGATCTGGCGGGGTGGTCATGGTGCCTCCTGGCAAACGCAATCAGTGCATACGGTGCACGTATAAAGTGCAAATCGTGCGCCTTCCGCCATTTTATACCGCGGCATAAGCTGCTGAATATCTTGTTCAGGAGCCCAAGCCATGACCCAGCAACACCATACCCCCAACCTGCAACCCACCACGGCGGATACTCCGCCCTGGCATATGGGCGCGGACGACTGGAACCGCCGCTATGCCAATGACGACTTCCTGTGGAGCGTGCATCCCAATGCCCTGCTGGCCGAGCAAAGCGCCACCTTGCCGGCTGGCCGCGCGCTGGACCTGGCCGCCGGGGAATGCCGCAACGCCATCTGGCTTGCCAGCCAGGGCTGGACGGTGGACGCGGTGGATTTCGCCGCGCTGGCGCTGGCCAAGGGCCGGCGGCTGGCTGCATCGCGCCAGCTGGATGCACAGCTGCACTGCATTTGCGCCGACCTGGAAACCTACCAGCCGGCAGCAGGGCATTACGATCTGGTCACCGTGCTGTATCTGCAGCTGCCATGGCCAACACTGGCGCCCATCCTGCTACGTGCGGCCAAGGCAGTGGCGCCCGGCGGCACCCTGCTGCTGATCGCCCATGACCCGCAGAACCTCAGTCACGGCCATGGCGGCCCGCGCCATGCCGAGGTGCTGTACAGCGCCGCACAGCTGGCAAGCCTGCTGGCTGACGAACTGCATATCGAACAGGCGGCACAGCTGCCGCGCACGGTACAGACCGCCGATGGGCCGCGCCAGGCGCTGGACTGCCTGCTGCGCGCCAGCCGTCGCTAACCCCCATGGCTGCGGCCAACCTCTGGAGAACATCATGCCGACTCTTGCTTCCCCCCTGCCGGCGCCCAGCACCGGCGAACGCCGCGCGCTGCTGAGCCTGTCACTGACCATGTTG
This sequence comes from Vogesella amnigena, assembly GCF_042648905.1. NCBI lineage: Bacteria > Pseudomonadati > Pseudomonadota > Betaproteobacteria > Neisseriales > Chromobacteriaceae > Vogesella > Vogesella amnigena. The sequence continues at coordinate 125,943 of NZ_JBHRYH010000046.1, forward strand.
CTGTCATCGCTGGGCACCAGCATCGCCAACGTGGCACTCCCCAGCCTGAGCAGCGTGTTCCAGGCATCGTTCCAGCAAGTGCAGTGGGTTGTACTGGCCTACCTGCTGGCGATTACCACCCTGATTGTCAGCGCCGGCCGGCTGGGTGACATGCTGGGCCGCCGGCGCCTGCTGCTGGGCGGCGTGGCGCTGTTCAGCCTGGCGTCACTGCTGTGCAGCTACCCTTCGCTACCACTGCTGATCGCCGCACGCGCCATACAGGGCGCCGGCGCGGCGCTGATGATGGCGCTGAGCATGGCCTATGTCGCCGACATCGTGCCCAGGGAGCGTACCGGCCAGGCCATGGGCCTGCTGGGCACCAGCTCTGCCATCGGCACCGCACTCGGCCCCTCGCTGGGCGGCTTGCTGCTGGGCAGCCTGGGCTGGCAGTCGCTGTTCCTGGTGCTGGTGCCCCTGGGCGGGCTGACACTGCTGTTATTGCAGCGCCACCTGCCGGCCAGCAAGCAAGCTGCCGCGCCTGCCGGTGGCCACGACCCGCTTGGCACCCTGCTGCTGGCCCTGAGCCTGGGCTGCTACGCACTGGCGATGACCAGCGGCCACGGCAGCTGGCAGCAAAGCAACAGCACCCTGCTGTTGCTGGCGCTACTGGGGGGCGCTCTGTTCCTGCGCAGCCAGCAACGCGCCGCCACGCCGCTGATCCGGCTGTCGCTGCTGCGCCGCCCGCAACTACTGCTCAGCCTGCTGATGAGTGGCATGGTGGCCGCGGTGGTGATGGCCACCCTGGTAGTGGGACCGTTCTACTTGAGCCGCGCCCTGGCGCTGAGCAGCACACAGCTCGGGCTGGTGATGAGCGCCGGGCCGCTGGTGGCAGCGTTTGGCGGCGTGCCGTCCGGGCGGCTGGTGGATCGCTACGGTGCTGGCCGCATGGTGCTGCTGGGCCTGCTGGCAATGCTGGCCGGCAGCAGCGGGCTGGCCATGCTGCCGCTGAGCATGGGCAGCACCGGCTACCTCTTGGCCATCGTCACCCTGACTGCTGGCTATGCACTGTTCCAGGCGGCCAACAACACCGGCGTGATGCATGGCGTGGCGGCGGAACAGCGCGGCCTGATCTCCGGCCTGCTGAACCTGGCGCGCAACCTTGGGCTGATCACCGGTGCCGCCGCCATGGGTGCGGTATTCGCCACCGCCAGCGGCAGCGTTACGCACGGGGCGGCCAGCGCGGCAGCCAGCAGCAGCGGCCTGCACCTGACCTTTTCCCTGGCAGCGCTGCTGATCGCCAGCGCCATGCTGCTTGGCTGGCGCCTGCAGACTGTGCCGGCCAGCAACTGAAACACCCTACCCACCACCACACCACGAGGAAACATCATGCAGACCCGACTCCCTTTCTTTCAGGCCAACCCGGCCGCCATGCGCGCACTGAAAAGCCTGGATGGCCAACTGGCCGCCAGCACGCTGGAGCCAGCACTGCAGGAGCTGGTACGCCTGCGCGCCTCCCAGCTCAATGGCTGCGCCTATTGCATGGATGTGCACACTGCCGATGCCCGCCGCGCCGGCATCGATGACCGCCGGCTGGCCTTGCTGCCCGCCTGGCGCGAGGCAGCGCTGTTCAGCCCGCGTGAACGCGCCGCCCTGCTCTGGACCGAAGACCTTACCCTAGTGGCGGACAACCATGTTCCGGATGCCAGCTGGCAGCAGGTACGCGAACAGTTTCAGGATGCCGAACTGGTGGATCTCACCCTGCTGATTACCACCATCAATGCCTGGAACCGCTTTGCCATCGCCTTTCGCAAGCTGCCAGCCGGCTGAGCGGCAGTGACGGACAGTCGCTAGTCGCGATAGCTGATACCGTTCGGCCCGGCCCCCACCGGGTAGCTGTTGATGACACGCAGGCTGCGGCTGTCGATCACCGACACCGAGCCGGCTTCGATATTGCTGACAAACACGTACTGGCCATCACTGCTGATGGCCACACCGTGCGCGCCGTTGCCAGTCGGCACTTCGGCAATCACCTTGCCGGCAGCCGGGTCCACCACCGTCACCCGGTTATCCGGCTGCTTGCTGCTACCCTGATTGGCTACAAACACCTTGCTGCCATCCGGGGTGGCGTACATCTGGATAGGGTTGCGGCCAACCTTTACCTTGCCGCTCAGTTTGCGGCTGGCGGTATCGATCAGGCCCAATGCGTTTTCCGCGCTCAGCGACACATAGGCCTGCTTGCCATCGGCGGCGAAACCCACCTGCACCGGCGCATTGCCCACGGCGATACGCCCGGTTTCCCGCAGGCTGGCCACGTCGATCACCGATACGCTGTCGCTCTTCACGTTGGCCACATACAGGCTGTTGCCATCCGGGCTCAGGCGCAGACCGTGTGGATAGTTGCCGGTCTTGATGGTGGCGATCTGCCGCTTACTCTCCAGCTCATAGACCTGTACCGCGTTGTTGTCGGCATCAGTAACAAAGGCCAGCTTGCTGTCGCGGTCGGTAACGACATGGCCCGGATGCCCGGCCACCGGCAGCACCAGGTTCGGCTTGCTGCCCAGCGGCAGTTCGAATACCTGCAGCTCGCCGCCGGCCTGCCCGCTGCCATGGTGGCCGGCATGAATGTTCATGCCCACCGCCAGCAGACGCTTGCCATCGGCACTGACCTGCACATTGTGCGGCGAGATTTCCAGCGGGATGGTAGTGACCTTGCCATCGGCCAGCGAAATCTGGCTGATGGAGTTGCCCCGTTCATTTGCGGTAAACACCGTGCCGGACGGTGCCGCCAGTGCGGAGGTGGCCAACAGTGACAGACTCAGCAGCCATGCTGCAGAAGCGGTACGACGCATAGCATTTCCCTTCAGATAACAACAGATTCGGTCCGCCCTGGGCAGCGAGGCCCGGCGGCGGGTCAGCCTTCCCGGGCGCGCTGGTTTACCGCATCGTGCTGGGTGCGGATCTCTGCCGGCCACTGGCTTTTGATCCACGACAGCACAGCGATGATGTCGGCATCGCTGAGCTTGCCTTCGTAAAGCGGCATGGCGGACTGGTAGTCCGTCATGCCGGTAACCTTGGCCACACCATACTTGGTGATGGCAAACAGCATCTCGTCCGGGTGGTGCCAGGTATGCCCGCTTTCATCATGCGGCGGCGCCGGCAGCATGCCCTGGGCATTACGCTCGCGCCAGTTGGCTTGCCCCTCCAGCTTGCTGCCATGGCAGCTGGCGCAATTGGCCAGGTACACCTGCTGGCCGCGCGCCACCACGGCGGCATCGTCCGGACGCAAGATGCGGGACTCCGGCACAGACTGGCTGCCGATATACCAATAAGCTCCCAAGCCTGCGGCCAACAGGCCGATTACGGTGACGGAGGCGATTTTCTGTTTGCGGGTAAGTGACGGCATGGCTTTACGGTTGGCTTCAGGTGGATAAGACATGGCCGGGTGTCCCCGGCCATGCGCATCAGCTGGCGGGCTGAATCTCGGTCACCAGCATCTTGCCGTCTTCATGGCTGACCATGAAACGGATCTTGTCGCCCACCTTGACCTTGTCCAGCAGCGCCTTGTCCCTGGCGGTGAACACCATGGTCATGCCCGGCATGTCCATATGGGTGATCGGCCCATGCTTGATGGTGATCTTGCCGGCAGTCGGGTCGATCTTGCGGACTTCGCCATCGGTCAGCATGTCCATGCTGCTGCTTGTTGCAGCCGCCTGAGCCGCATGGACAACCGGGCTGAGGGCGGCCAGGCCGAGAGAGGTAGCGAGAATCAATGCGCGAATAGTCATGGTGTCATGCTCCTGAAAAGGGAAAACAGCGGGCGGCCAGCCGGCCGGCCACGCGTGGAGTTATTTCTTGGCGACCTTGATCTGGCCCTTCATGCCGGCATCGTAGTGCCCCGGATGCAGGCAGGCAAAATTGACCGTGCCTGCCTTGCTGAAGTGCCAGATCACCTCGCCCTTGGCGCCAGGTGCCAGCGACACCTTGCTCGGCTCGTCGTGCTCCATGTCCGGGAATTTCTTCATCACTTCGTAGTGTTCCAGCAGCTCCTGCTCGGTACCCAGGCTGAATTCATGCTTTACCTTGCCCAGGTTTTTCACCACGAAGCGGATGGTTTCGCCCTGCTTCACGCTGATCAGCGGCATGGAGAAACGCATATTGTCGGACATGTCTACCGCAATGGTGCGGGTGACATTGGCAGCCTTGCCCGGCTGGCCGATGGCGCTTTCGCCATGGCCGCCGGCGTGGGTGCCGCTGGCCAGCGCCGGGGCAATGCCCAGAGCGGTCAGCAGGGCGATGGCAACAAGGTGGTGGGTGGTTTTCATGCTGTGCTTTCCTGGTAATGGTGTGGTTAATGCTGTTCCGGGCGCGTTCCCGGTTTTTTGGCTGTTACCGTGGCGGCGCCAGGGTTGGCCGCAGCCTGCTGGCGTGGCGCCGCCGGTAGTTCACCGTTGTATTCGAATGCCACCGTGCCGGCCGGGTGCTGGAACCAGCCCGGGTCTTTGTAGCTGCCGGCAGGCTGGTCCTTGCGCACCTTCAGCACGCTGAACATGCCGCCCATCTCCAGCGAGCCGAACGGCCCCTGCCCGGTCATCATCGGCGCGGTATTGTCTGGAATCGGCATTTCCATCTCGCCCATGTCGGCCATGCCACGCTCGCCCATCAGCATGTAATCCGGCACTACCTGCTGAATCTTGCCCACCAGGCCACGGTGATCGACACCGATCATGGTCGGCACGTCGTGGCCCATGGCATTCATGGTGTGGTGGCTCTTGTGACAATGAATCGCCCAGTCGCCTTCCTCGTCGGCGACAAACTCCAGCTGCCGCATCTGGCCTACGGCCACGTCGGTGGTGACTTCATGCCAGCGGCTGGATCTGGGCGTCGGCCCGCCATCGGTGCCGGTGACCTGGAACTCATGCCCGTGCAGGTGGATCGGGTGGTTGGTCATGGTCAGGTTGCCCACCCGGATACGCACCTTGTCGTTCAGCCGCACATTCAGCGAATCGATACCCGGGAAGATGCGGCTGTTCCACGCCCAGATATTGAAATCGGTCATGGTGTTGACCTTGGGGGTGCGGCTGCCCGGCTCCACGTCGAAGGCGTTGAGCAGGAAGCAGAAGTCGCGGTCCACCTCGTCGATCAGCGGGTGCTTGCCCTTGGGGTGCGTCACCCAGAAACCATGCATGCCCATCGCCATCTGCACCATTTCGTCGGCATGCGGGTGGTACATGAAGGTGCCGGGGCGCCGCGCCACGAATTCATAGACGAAGGTCTTGCCCGGCTTGATGCTGCGCTGGGTCAGGCCGGAGACGCCGTCCATGCCGTTGGGCAGCCGCTGACCGTGCCAGTGCACGCTGGTGTGTTCCGGCAGCTTGTTGGTAACGAAGATGCGCACCCGGTCGCCTTCTACCACTTCGATGGTCGGGCCCGGGCTCTGGCCGTTGTAGCCCCACAGTTGGGCGGTGAAGCCGGGCGCCATCTCGCGCTCCACCGGCTCGGCCACCAGGTGGAACTCCTTGACGCCGTTGTTCATGCGCCACGGCAAGGTCCAGCCGTTCAGGGTGACCACCGGGTTGTAGGGACGGCCACTGTTCGGTATCAGCGGCGGCGCGGTTTCCACCGAAGTCTGGATTACCGCCTCCGGCAATGCGGCCAACGCCGAGCGGGCCACGGTGGCGCCAACTACCGCGGTGGCGGCGCCGGCAAAGAACTGGCGGCGGGAGGGATCGATACTCATGCACTATCCTTTCAATGGCCCGCCGCGGCAGGACTGTCGCCGCTGCCGGCAGCCAGGTTTACAAAGCTCTCGGGCTGACCGCCCAGCAGCACCAGCTGCAGGTCGGCTTCCGCCAGCCAGAAGTCACGCACGGCGCCGATGGCATTCACATTGGCCTCGGCCAGCGCACGGGCTTCATCCAGCAGCTCCCAGCTGTTCAGCAGCATGCCGTTGTAGCGCAGCACGGTTTCGTCGTAGATGAATTGCCGCAGCTTGAGCATGTCCTGCTGGCTGCTGGCCAGCGCGTAGGCGGTGGCATAGGCGCGGTAGGCCAGCGCGGCGTTGGCGCGCATGGCGATCTGTTCGCTGCCGGCAAGCGTGGCGCCGACTTGCGCCAGGCGATGCTGCACGGCTTGCTCGTCCAGGGGCGCCGCGGGCAGCGCGGGCAGTGCCGGCGGCAACTGCAGGGTTTGCGGGGTGCTGCGCGCCCATTGCTGCAGCGCCTTGAGCACATTGGCCCGACTTAGCACTGCGGCGTACTGGCTGCGCTGCCATTGCTGTTGCGCGCCAAGCTGCAGCAGTTGTCGCTGGGCCGCCTGCAGCTTGCTCCAGTTGCCGGTTTGCGCCATGCGCGCCCCCAGCTCGGCGGCGGCCTCCGCCGCCTGCGAGGCTTGCTGCTGATATGGCAGCGCTTGTTCCACGACTATCGCGGCCAACAGCATCTTGCGGGTGGCATGGGCAAGCTCGATGAGCTCGTCGGCATCGTCAACCTGGCGCAGCCTGGCGGCGGACAGTGCCTGCCACTGGCCGCTGGCCAGCAAGGCAACTTCCTCCCGCCCCAGCTGCGCCAATGGTTTGGCCAACTCCGGATACGCCCGCCAGGCCAGCTGCACGCCATCGGCAAGCGTATTCAGTACCAGCGAGGCGGGTTTGGCGGCGGCGGGGGCGGAAGCCGCGAGATGCGCCTGTTCCCACTTCAGCACATCGGCGTGGCCGCGCGAAAACTCGGCAACCCGCCGATTGGCCTGCTGCCATGCGCTCTCGGGAGGCTGCTGTGCCTGTGCCAGACTGGCAAATAGCGGCAATGCGGCAAGCAGCAGTTTGTGTTTGTTCATGCTCCGGTCTCCTTCCCTGCCCGTGCCGGCGAAATCTGGCGTGGCGGCGGGAAAACTGGCTCTGTTTTTGGTAGCGGCAGTGTGGCTTGCCGCGGCCAACAGCAAACTGACAGCCAGATTACAAATCTGTCATCTGACACAGCAGCCGGCTGGCAGTGGCAAACTGTCGGCCTGAAACAGGAAATGGCGATGAAGATTCTGATTGTCGAAGACGAGATCAAGACCGGCGAGTACCTGCGCCAGGGCTTGCGCGAGGCTGGTTTTGCGGTGGATCTGGCGCATGACGGCCAGGAAGGGCTGCACCTGGCACTGGAAGGCGGGCATGACCTGCTGATTCTGGACGTGATGCTGCCCGGCATGGATGGCTGGCAAGTGCTCACCCAGCTGCGATTGCGACACAAGACCATGCCGGTGCTGTTCCTGACCGCCCGCGACCAGGTAGAAGACCGGGTCAAGGGGCTGGAGCTGGGCGCGGACGATTACCTGGTCAAGCCGTTCTCCTTTGCCGAGCTGCTGGCGCGGGTGCGCACCATCCTGCGTCGTGGCCGTGGCACGGTGGAGGCCACCACCCTGCAGATCGCCGGCCTGGAGCTGGACCTGCTGCGCCGGCGTGTCAGCCGCGATGGCAAGCGCATCACCCTCACCGCCAAGGAGTTCGGCCTGCTGGAACTGCTGATGCGCCGCCAGGGCGAGGTGTTGCCACGCAGCCTGATCGCCTCCCAGGTATGGGACATGAATTTCGACAGTGATACCAATGTGATCGATGTCGCCGTGCGCCGGCTACGCGCCAAGGTGGACGACGACTTCGAGCCCAAGCTCATTCACACCGTGCGCGGCATGGGCTATGTGCTGGAAGTGCCGGAGATCGGCGCATGAAGCGCCGCCTGTCGCTAACCGCGCGGCTGACACTGCTGTATGCGCTGGTTTCCGTGCTACTGCTGGCGGGGCTGGGGCTGCTGGTCGGCGTGATGGTGGATCGACACTTCGCCGAACAGGATGCCGACGACCTGCGCGACAAACTGGGGCTGATCCGCGAGGTGATGCGCACCTCGCCCGACCTGGCAGCGTTGGCCGCACGGCTGGACGACGTGGTACACAACCACCGCGATCTGTACGTGCAACTGCAGCGCCAGGGCTACCCGGTGTATGCCTCGCGAGCGCCAACGGGCTTCCACTTTCCCCTGCCCGGCAACAACGACAGCCAGCAGATGCTGCGCTGGCAGCATGCCGGCGCCAACTATCACGGCATGTGCCGCAGCGGCCAGCTGGCGGACAACCCGGGCACCGAACTCACCATCTGCGCGGCGATCGATACCGGCAGGCACGAGCACTTCATGCACATGATCGGCCAGTCGCTGCTGATATACATCCTGCTGTCGGCCCTGCTGGGTGGCGTGCTGGCCTGGTGGGTGGCACACAACGGCCTGGCGCCGCTGCGCGCGATGAAGGCCAGGGCGCAGGTCATTACCGGTCAGCACCTCGATGCGCAGATGCCGGTGGACTCGGTGCCGCCGGAAATGGCCGACCTGGCCGAATCGCTGAATGCCATGCTGCGCCGGCTGCAGGAAGATTTTCGCAAGCTGTCCGAGTTTTCCTCCGACCTTGCCCACGAGCTGCGCACCCCGATCAGCAACCTGCTCACCGAGACACAGGTGGCAATCTCGCAGCCACGCAGTGCCGACGAATACCGCGACATCCTGGCCTCCAACGCCGAGGAATTCCAGCGCCTGGCGCGCACGGTGTCGGACATGCTGTTCCTGGCCAAGGCCGAGCACGGACTGGTGCTGCCCAGCCGGGAGCAGATTGCCATCGAGCAAGAAGTAGCGGCGCTGCTGGAGTTCTACGATGCGCTGGCGGAAGAAAAAACCATCCGCCTGCAACAGCACGGCAGCGGCCAGCTGCAGGGCGACCGGCTGATGCTGCGCCGCGCGCTGAGCAATCTGCTCTCCAATGCGCTGCGCCATGCCCCGGCCGGCAGCGAGGTAAGCGTCAACATCACGCAGCAGGCCGATGGCAGCACGGTAAGCGTCTGCAATGCCGGCAGCAGCATTCCACCGGAACAGCTGCCACGGCTGTTCGACCGCTTCTACCGCGCAGACCCCTCCCGCGCGGCGGGCGAATCGGATGGCGCCGGGCTGGGCCTGGCCATCACCCGCTCGATTGCCGAAGTGCACGGCGGCCGCATCAGCGTGACCTCGGCAGATAACAGCACCTGCTTTACCCTGTGGTTTCCCGCTCAGCCGCCGCTTGCCGGGTGAGCCGTATCCGCATGGTGCGTACACAGCCCGCCATGCCCCTCGGCCAGCCCCTGCAAGATGGGGCAATCCGGCCGGCTGTCGCCGGAGCAGGCATCGGCCAGGGTCTGCAGGGTATTGCGCATGTCGCTGAGCGCCCGGATACGCTCGTCCAGCTCGGCAATATGGCTTGCGGCCAACCGTTTGACATCGCCGCTGGCGCGGCCGGTGTCCTGCCATAGCGACAGCAGGACACGTATCTGCTCCAGCGGAAACCCCAGGTTGCGCGCCTGACGGATAAAACGCAGCAGGTGCACCTCTCGCTGGCTGTATTGCCGGTAACCAGATGCCGTACGCAGCCCCGGCGCAATCAGCCCGATGCTTTCGTAATGACGGATCATCTTGGCGGAAACGCCGCTGGCAGCAGCGGCCTGACCGATATTCATGTCACGCTCCTTCCGATATGACCGTGCGGGCCAGCCGGCCCGCGCGTACTCAACGCAGACCCGCAGGACGCCAGCGGTACAGCAACAGCGCATTGGATACCACGCTGACACTGGACAACGCCATGGCGGCCCCGGCCACGATGGGGCTGAGCATGCCCAGCGCCGCCAGCGGGATGCCTACCAGATTGAAAATAAATGCCCAGAACAGGTTCTGCCGGATCTTGCGATAGGTACGACGTGAAATGGCAATGGCCTGCGCCACCAGCGTGGGGTCACCGCGCATCAGCGTCACCCCCGCCGCCTGCATGGCTACATCGGTGCCGGTTCCCATGGCCATGCCGACATCTGCCGCCGCCAGGGCCGGCGCATCGTTGACCCCATCCCCCACCATGGCGACGCGGCTGCCATCCTGCCGCAGACGGGCAATGTGGCCGGCCTTGTCGCCGGGCAATACCTCGGCAATCACCTCGTCGATGCCCAGCGCATCCGCCACCTGGCGTGCCGCCGCGCGGTTGTCGCCGGAAATCATCACGCTACGCACCCCCAGCGCCCGTAGCTGGCTGATGGCAGCCGCAGCGGCCGGCTTGATGCGGTCGCCAAACGACAGCATGCCCAGCAGCTTGCCATCATCGGCACGCGCCAGCCAGGACACGGTGCGCCCCAGCAGCTCTTCTTCCTGCTGAAAGCTGTACAGCGACGACAGGCTGATGCCGTGCTCCTGCATCAGGCGCTGATTACCCAGCAGATACGCCACGCCATCCACCTGCCCGCGCAGCCCGCGCCCCGGCAGCGCCTGCAACTCGGCAACCTTGCCGGCAGGCGCCGTCGGTAATGCCTGCAGTACCGCCTTGGCCAGCGGGTGCTCGCTGCCCTGCTGCAAGCTGGCAGCCAGCTGCAGCAGGCTCTGTTCGTCACCGTTGGCCGCAATGCTGTGCAGCAGTCGCGGCTTGCCCTCGGTAAGCGTACCAGTCTTGTCGAAGGCGACTACCTGCAGCCCATGCGCCAGCTCCAGCGCCTCGGCATCCTTGATCAGCATGCCATGCCGTGCCGCCACGCCGGTACCGGCCATGATGGCAGTAGGCGTTGCCAACCCCAGCGCACAGGGACAGGCAATCACCAGTACGGCCACGGCGTTGAGAATCGCCTGCTCGACATCGCCACTGAACCACCACCAGCCGGCCAGCGTCAGTACCGCGATCAGCAGCACCACCGGCACGAACACGGCACTCACCCGGTCCACCAGCCGCTGCACCGGCGCCTTGCCGGCCTGGGCATCCTCCACCATGCGGATGATGCGAGCCAGGGTGCTGTCCTCGCCCAGTGCACGGGTTGCCACCAGCAGCATGCCATCGTGGTTGATGGCGCCGCCGGTAACGGTATCGCCGGCCTGCTTGCTTACCGGCAGGCTCTCGCCGGTAAGCATGGATTCATCCAGCTGGCTGCGACCTTCGATGATGACGCCATCGACAGCCACCCGCTCGCCGGGACGTACCACCACCAGGTCGCCCAGCAACACCTGCGCCAGCGGCAGGTCCAGGTCTACGCCATGGCGGCGTACCCGGGCCGTAGCCGGTCGCAGCGCCTGCAAGGCACGGATCGCCGCCGTGGTCTGCTGCTTGGCGCGCGCCTCCAGCCATTTACCCAGCAATACCAGGGTAATGACCACTGCCGATGCCTCGAAATACAGATGGCCACCGCCATGACCGGCATGCAGCCACCACTGGTACAGCGACAGCCCGTATGCCGCACTGGTACCAATGGCGACCAGCAAGTCCATATTGCCGCTGCGGGCTTGCAGCGCCTTCCAGCCGGCACGATAAAAACGCGCCCCCAACCAGAACTGCACCGGGGTAGCCAGCACAAATTGCAACCAGGCCGGCAACATCCAGTGTGCGCCCGCCAGCTCGCCGAGCATGGGCAGCACCAGCGGCAGCGACAGCAGGGCAGCCATCGCCACCGGCCACCACGACACATGCTGCGCAGCCGGTGCCGTTTGCGCCTGCTCGCGGATGCTGGCCTGATAGCCGGCACGCGCCACGGCAGCCAGCAGCAGCGCATTGTCACCACCCGCCGGCCAGCTGACACGTGCGGTTTCCGTCGCCAGATTGACACTGGCCGCGGTAACCCCAGCCACCGCCAGCAGCGCTTTTTCCACCCGGCTGACACAGCTGGCGCATGTCATGCCATGAATCTCCAGCTGCACCGTCTCACTACCCACCTGGTAGCCGGCATGGGCGATGGCGGCATGCGCAGCAGCCAGCTCGAAATGCGGCTCGGTATGCAGGGTGACGGACTCGGTAGCCAGGTTGACACTGGCGCTCTGGATGCCCGGCACTTGGTGCAGGGCCTTCTCCACGCGGGAAACACAGCTGGCACAAGTCATGCCCAGCACGGGAAAGCGCAGGGTCTGGCTGGCAGCGGCAGCAATTGAACGGGACATGATGCGGACTCCTTTATCTGGGGTGTGAAGTCAGCATCGGCCTTGCCATGATGGGAAGGTCAAGCCCGATTCGCGCAAATTTTTTACCTGCCGGAATCCATTCCAAAAAACAACATGCCCCTGCGCAATACGCAGGGGCATGTCGGGGTAAGCCAGCACTTACAGCGGGCGTGCCGGGTAGCCCATATCGGTCAGCAGATCGCACACCGTCTGCAGCGCCTCGTCGGTACGAATACTGGCACGGCCACTGGTGCGATCGATATCCACCGATGCCTGGCTGTCCAGATCCTTCAGCGCCTGGTTGATCTTGGCGACACAGCTGCCGCAGCCGATATTGTCTACTTGCAGGGTATACATGGAATGTCCTTCACAGTGATGCGGCCAACCTTGGCCGTACCTGCAGTCTGGAGCTTGCCACCGTGGCAAGGTCAACAGCCGGGATTTCGATGTTTCAGCCTTGCGCATTCGCTCCTTCCTGCGCGCTAAAGTTGGCTTCTGCTGCTTGCGGCAGCGACGCGCTTCGCAGGCGGCTGACTGGCACCCGCAGACACAAGCCCGGCTCGCACGGACAGGTATCCGGGTGGAAGCCATGTGAACATGCGTGTTACCGCACAACAAGACTTAACAAGGCTTAACCAATTCCAGAGCTTGTCAATGGCATGCCCGTGCTATGCTGCCGTGCATTTTTCCTTCCCCTGGAGCCAGCCACATGAAAAAACTGCTGCTGACCGTTCTCTGCTGTAGCGCACTCTCCCCCGCCCTTGCCGCCGACCCCATTGCCGCGCGGCAGCAGGTGTTCGAGCAATACAAGAAGACCGTGGGCGCCATGGGCAAGATGGTGAAAGGCGATACCCAGTTCAGCCAGCAAGAGTTCGCCAAGCTGGCCGCACACCTGGATGAACTGGCGCAGCAGCCGTGGCAATACTTCACCCCCGGCAGCACCAAGGGCAAGACCGATGCCAAGCCGGAAATCTGGTCCCGCCCAGCCGAGTTCAAGGCCGCCATCGACAAGCACAAGGCCGAGGTCGCCAAGCTGAAGGCCACCGCAGCCAGCGCCCAGAGCGTAAGCGACGTAAAAGCGCAGTTTGGCGCCACCCAGCAGACCTGCAAGGCCTGTCACGACCAGTTCCGCGCCGACTGAGCGCCGGCCGCGTACCAGAACAGCCAGCACAAAGCCCTGATGCATTGCACCAGGGCTTTGTCATGCCGGCGACAGCAAAGCGATACGCTTCCACCGGGGCGGATGCTTGCTTTGCCACGGAAACTTATTACACTCGCCGGGTCTGAACCCTTTTCCTCCCGACAAGCGCAACATGAAAACACTCACCACCGCCCTGCTGCTGACCCTGCTGTGCAGCAGCGCCCTGGCCGGCCCCGGCGAAGATCGCCAGAAAAGCTTCAAGAAAGTGCTGCTCAGCTTCGAACCTGTCGGCGTAATGCTGCGCGATGGCCCGTTTCGCAAGGATCAGTTCATCAAGCATGCCGATGCGCTGAAGGCCGCCGCACCGGCGCCGTTCCTGCTGTTCAAGCCGGGCACCATTGATGACGTGAGCCGCGCCAAGCCGGAAATCTGGAGCCAGCCGGCCAGGTTCAAGGCCGAGCAGGATAAATTCATCAGCGCGGTGAATGCGCTGCAGGCAGGGGCGCAAAGCGACGATCTGGCCGCCGTGCGCAACAAGTACGCGGCAGTTGCTGCCAGCTGCAAGAGCTGCCACGACAGCTTCCGCGGCCCCAAGCGCTAAGGCAACCGTCAGCAAATAACATTCTGACTGCCGATACGAACAAAGCCCTTCCAATATGTGGAAGGGCTTTGTTATTAGCGCGGCCATTTGCCGAAGCCATGTTTGTGCCGGGGTTGGCGTCAGGCAGTGGTGTCCGCCATCTTCTCGCCCAGGCGAACCGGACGCGCCGGTGCCCAGTCGCTGTTGAAGCGCAGCGTATCGCGCGGGAACAGCAGCACCACGGTGGAGCCGAGCAGGAAGCGCCCCATCTCCTCGCCCTTGCGCAGCATGATGGCCTGATCGTCATAGCGCCATACCCGGATATCGCCACTGCGCGGCGGGTTTACCACCCCATGCCACACGGTAGCCATGCTGCCGACAATGGTGGCCCCCACCAGCACCAGCGCCAGCGGCCCGTGCGGAGTATCGAACTCGCACACCACCCGCTCGTTGCGGGCAAACAGCCCTGGCACGCCGCGCGCGGTGGTCGGATTGACCGAGAATAGCGCACCCGGCACGTAGATCATGCGTTTGAGCGTGCCGTCGCACGGCATGTGAATGCGGTGGTAATCACGCGGGCTCAGGTAGATGGTGGCGAAATGGCCATCGGCAAAACGTGCGGCCAACGCGCTGTCGCCCCCCAGCAGCGCCGTGGTGGAGTAATGATGGCCCTTAGCCTGGAACAGCTGGTCACGCTCGATGGCACCAAACTGGCTGATGGCGCCATCCACCGGGCACAGCAGCGGCGCATCCGCCAGCGGGCGGGCATCGGGCCGCAAGGCACGGGTGAAGAATTCATTGAACGAGGCATAGCTGGCCGGATCAGGGTTGGCCGCCTCGGCCATGTTCACCCGGTAGCGCTGGATAAAGCGCCGGATCAGCGCCGTGGTGGCCGCCCCACCCTGGGCATTGGCGATGCTGCCGGCAAAGCGGGTCAATGCCTGTTTCGGCAACAAGTACTGCGGCAATACGGCCAGGCGGTCACGCACGATGTTTTCCTTATAAAAGCAGCCGCGCATTATAGCGGCAGCACCCGACGAGCGGCCACTGTCCCGACCGATTCCCGCCACCCCGGTAACGCAGCACTTGAAAAGCCGCGACTTTTCCGTTAATTTGAATTTGTACGTTTTCAAATTGACGCCATGAAACTCGCACTGCTCAAGCGCCCGGCCCTGGCGAGCTTCCCCTCCCCGGCCGCCGACCTGCCCACCGACGAGCTGGATCTGCACCAGCTGCTATGCCCCGACCGCATGGCCACCTTCTTTCTGCGCGCGCGCGGCGACGCGTTGATCGATTGCGGCATCCTGGATGGCGACCTGCTGATTCTCAACAAGGGGCTGACGCCGCGCCATGGCGACCTGGTGGTGTACTGGCAGGACAGTGGCTTCGTGGTGCGCCTGTGGCGGCAAAGCGCTGGGCGCAGCTGGCTCGGGCACCGCAACGCGCAGCAACAATGGCAGGACGAACCACCGCCGGCGCATTTCGATGCCCTGCTGTGGGGCGTGGTGGTAGGCATGGCGCGCCAGCTTCGGCGCCGGCAGGAGCAGGACCATGCCGCCTGACAGCTGCTTCGGCCTGATGGATGGCAACAATTTCTACGTGTCCTGTGAACGGCTGTTCAACCCGCAACTGCATGGCGTGCCGGTGGTGGTGCTATCCAACAATGACGGCTGCATCGTGTCGCGTTCGCCGGAGGCCAAGGCCATCGGCGTGCCGATGGGGGTGGCATTTCACGAAGCGCGCAACCTGCTGTACCGCCATCGTGGCAAGGCGCTGTCATCCAATTACGAGCTGTACGGTTCGCTGTCACGGCGCATGATGACCCTGGCCGCGCAGCATGCCGGCGCACAGGAGATTTACTCCATAGATGAATGTTTCCTGGACTTTGCCGGGCTGCCCGAGCCGCAAACCCGGGCGCGTCAGCTACGGCAGGCGGTGCAGCACAAGCTGGGCCTGCCGGTATCCATCGGCATCGGCAGCAGCAAGACCCTGGCCAAGCTGGCCAACCTGGTAGCCAAGCAGCAACCGCGCTTTGGCGGCGTGTTCGACTGGCAGATGCTGAATGCCGCCGAACAGGACGCGCAGCTGCGGGCGATGGATGTCGGCATGGTATGGGGCATAGGCCAGCGCCTGCGCGAGCAGCTGCAGCGGCTGGGCATTGCCAATGCGGCGCAACTGGCTGCGGCCAACCCGGCATGGTCACGCCAGCGCTTCGGCCTTGCCATGGAGCGCACGGTGCGCGAACTGCGTGGCGAAGCCTGTCTGGATATCTGCGACATTACCCCGCCACGCAAGCAAATCCACTCCACCCGCTCCTTTGCCCACCGGCTTGGCGATCTGGACGAGTTGCGCGCCGCCATCAGCCACCACGTCGCCCGCAGCGCCGAAAAGCTGCGCGCCCAGCACAGCGCCACCCGACTGCTGCACGTGATGCTGCGCGCCGACCCGCCCGGGCGCGGAGGCGGCCTGCAGCGCCGCAACTGGGCCAGCCTGTCGCTGCTGCTGCCCAGCACCGACACCCGGGAGCTGACACGGCAGGCGCTGCTACTGCTGCAAACGCTGTATCTGCCTGGCGTGCGTTATCACAAATGCGGCGTGGTGCTGG
The DNA here is from genome assembly GCF_042648905.1 of Vogesella amnigena. NCBI lineage: Bacteria > Pseudomonadati > Pseudomonadota > Betaproteobacteria > Neisseriales > Chromobacteriaceae > Vogesella > Vogesella amnigena. The sequence continues at coordinate 142,199 of NZ_JBHRYH010000046.1, forward strand.
ACGAGCTGGTAGCAGGCGATTTCAGCCGTCAGCACGACCTGTTTCTGGGCGGGGAAAGCGCGCGCGGGCAACAGCTGATGCAAACCGTGGACAGCATCAACCACCGCTTCGGCCGCGACAGTATCCGCACCGGCAGCAGCCTGCTGGGGTGTGGGCGCTGGCACATGCGCCAGGACAAGCTGTCGCCACGCTGCACCACCCGCTGGGACGAGCTGCTGAGCGCCAGCACCTAAACCGGCGGCAGCAACAAAATGCGGCCAACATTGGCCGCAAAAGAGGAGGAGAAACACACGACTACTCAGGACACACCAAACGTATCTGGCATATCTCCAGCGTAGCCTGCTTTCTGGATAAGACAAGCAAGAAAAAACCCCAGCTCAGGCTGGAGTTTGAGGGGATTGGCAAAGTCCTTTTGCCAGGCAAAAGGACTTTGCTTTGTAAACAGGAAGGATGCCGATGCAAGCACTTTGCTGGAGCGGCCCGGCTTTGCCGGGTCCGGCAATCCATAAGTGGCTAGTTTGGCTGCAGCCAGAAAAAAACCCCGGCGCTAGCCGGGGTTTCGTGTCTGCCATGCATGCTTGCGCAGGCTTAGCCTTCTACTTTGGACATACGACGACGGTCGTGTTCCTGCAGCCAGCGCTTGCGGATACGGATGGATTTCGGGGTGATTTCCACCAGCTCGTCATCGTCGATGAACTCCACTGCCGATTCCAGCGTCAGCTTGATCGGAGTGGTCAGGCGCACGGCTTCGTCGGTACCGGAAGCGCGCACGTTGGTCAGCTTCTTGCCCTTCAGCGGGTTCACCACCAGGTCGTTGTCACGGCTGTGGATGCCGATGATCATGCCTTCGTATACCTTCTCGCCCGGGCTCACGAACATGCGGCCGCGGTCTTCCAGGTTCCACAGCGCGTAGGCCACGGCTTCGCCGTTATCCTGCGAGATCAGCACGCCGTTGTGGCGGCCCGGCAGGTCGGCCTTCACCGGACCGTAGTCGTCGAACACGTGGCTCATCAGGCCGGTGCCGCGGGTCATGGTCATGAAGTCGGACTGGAAGCCGATCAGGCCACGCGCCGGAATGTGGTATTCCAGGCGGGTACGACCCTGGCCATCGGATTCCATATTGGTCAGTTCGCCACGGCGACGACCGATTTCTTCCATCACGCCACCCTGGTGGTCATCTTCCAGGTCGATGGTCAGGTTTTCGTACGGCTCGCACTTCTCGCCGTTGATTTCCTTGTACACCACGCGCGGCTTGGCCACAGCCATTTCGAAGCCTTCGCGGCGCATGTTTTCCAGCAGGATGGTCAGGTGCAGTTCGCCACGACCGGACACGCGGAATACGTCGGAATCTTCGGTGTCTTCCACGCGCAGCGCCACGTTGGTCAGCAGCTCCTTGGTCAGACGGTCGCGAATCTGGCGCGAAGTCACGAATTTGCCTTCGGTGCCGGCCAGCGGGCTGGAGTTCACCATGAAGTCCATGGTCAGGGTCGGCTCGTCCACCGACAGCATCGGCAGGCCTACCGGCTGCTCCTTGTCGCAGATGGTCACGCCGATACCGATATCCTCGATACCGGAGATGATGATGATGTCGCCGGCTTCGGCTTCTTCCACCGGCACACGATCCAGGCCCTTGTAACCCAGCACCTGGTTGATGCGACCGGAAGCCACCTGGTCTTCATGGTTCATCACCACTACCTGCTGACCCGGCTTGATGCGGCCGTTCAGTACGCGGCCAACGCCCAGGCGGCCGGTGTAGCTGGAGTAGTCCAGTGCAGCGATCTGCAGCTGCAGCGGCGCGTCGGCGCTACCCGGCGGGGTCGGCACGTGCTTGAGCACGGTGTCGAACAGCGGACGCATGTCGCTGGATTCTTCTTCCAGCTCCAGCTTGGCAAAACCGTTCAGGCCGGAAGCGTAGATGATCGGGAAGTCCAGCTGCTCGTCGGTGGCGCCCAGCTTGTCGAACAGGTCGAAAGTCTGGTCTACCACCCAGTCCGGACGTGCGCCCGGACGGTCTACCTTGTTGATTACCACGATCGGACGCAGGCCCAGTGCCAGGGCTTTCTTGGTCACGAAGCGGGTCTGCGGCATCGGGCCTTCCACTGCATCTACCAGCAGCAGCACGCCGTCAACCATGCCCAGTACGCGCTCTACTTCGCCGCCGAAGTCGGCGTGGCCCGGGGTGTCCACGATGTTGATGTGCACGCCTTCGTACTCGATGGCGGTGTTCTTGGCCAGAATGGTAATGCCGCGTTCTTTTTCCAGGTCGTTGGAATCCATCACGCGCTCGTCAACCTGCTGGTTGTCGCGGAAGGTGCCGGACTGGCGCAGCAGTTGGTCAACCAGGGTGGTTTTGCCGTGGTCAACGTGGGCAATGATGGCGATGTTACGAATTTGTCGGGTCATGGGTGCTCGGTGTCAGCGAAAAAGTCGCGCGATTCTATCATGAACAGGGTGACACTGCAGTGAATACCGCCATTTTTCGGTACACTGCGCCGTTTTGAGGGGGCTAGAACCATGTACGACTGGAATGCACTGTGGCACATCCATGACAACTACCGCACCGGCTACGTACGCCCGGAGGCCGACATCAACCTGCTGGCGGACGAGCTGCAGGGCAAGCTGGTGAAAACCGCCCGTGATGCGCGCGACCTGGCGGTGTACGACACCGGCGACGACTACACCCTGCTGCGTCACGACAACGGCCTGCAGATGCTGCGCCTGCCCAAGCGCCACCTGTTCGATATCGGCGTACGGCTGGTAACCGCCGACGAAGGCCAGGCCCTGGCCTTGCCTTACCTGGAAGTACTGGTGGACAACCTGGCCACCGGCGAAGAGGCTGCCTGGCGGGCAGAAGTGCATTGCAACGAGGCCGGCGAACTGAGCATCAACGGCGAAACCCTCAGCCCGGACACCCCGCCCGCCATGCAATTTGCGCTGTCATTCAATGCCGAGCCGCGCTTTGCCGCCGCACTGCAGGAGGCTTGGCAAGAGGCCGCCGAGCACGTCACGCTGGACGCTGCCGCCTGGTTCAATGCCGAAGCACTGGAGCACGCGCCGGAAGACGCACCGCTGGATGCCCGCGTGCAGCAGATGTGCGACCGCTACGCCGAGATCATCCGCCGCGAGCAGGCACTACTGTCGCGCCGTTTCAGCGATGCCGAACTGCACCTGGTGGCGGAAGTGCTGCGCGGCGTGCATTTCGACAGCGCCGAATCCTGCCGCGGCCTGTGGCTGGCGGTGGAAGTGCGCATCCTGCACGACGAGCTGGATCACAAGTACAAGGTGGATGGCGAAGCGCTGCTGGAGAAGCTGCGCGCCCTGGGCTACACCCAGGAAGTGGCGCTGATCGAGGCGCTGTCGCCGGTACAGCACTGAATCCAGCCTGCCACCGGCGCCCCTTCCCGGTAACACCAGGCCGTGCCGCCAGTAGCGGCACGGCCTGTACGTTTACGCTGCGGCCAACAGTGCGGCGATGAAGTTGCGGTCCTCGAACAGGCTCTTCATGCCGTTCTCCAGGGCGCGATTCAAGGCGATACGGGCATTATTGCCGGTGGCCAGCTGGATATTGGTTTCCACCCCCTGCGCAGCCAGATGGCGCGAGTAAAGCAGCTGACCCTGTCGCGATTTCACGGTAATGGACAGGTTCAGATCAGCCACCGCATCACCGGCAAACACACCCATCTTGAAATCGTTATAAAAGCGCGTCAGATCCGCCGCGATCGACACCACTGCCGCAGCATCCGCCAACTGAAAACCACGCGCACGCAGCTCCCGCTCCAGCGCCTGCCGCACCGTACCGGACACATCATCGGCAGCCAGAATCGGTGCCATTTCCATACCGAAGCCGTTTTTCTTGCTGCCGATTTTTTTATCCTGCCGCTGATCGACCACCTGCACGCTGACCGAAATACTGCCAGCCCCGGCTAGTGGCGCCACCACGGCCTGCGGCGCGTACTGTAGCTGGACATGTTCGGTCGTCAGCGCGCAGCCAGACAACGCCGCCAGTGCAACAGCAGACACCACCACAGATTTCATCAAACGCATAACAGCCTCCCTGAGTTATTTATTTAGCAAACGGCAATACTATTTACCTCGTCAAAACCCGTCTGTCATGCATTTGTATCAATAAATACAAAAAAAGGGCGGCCACGCGGCCGCCCCGAATCCCATGCACATCCATGCAGCAGGAAGAATCTTGCTGTACACGGCACCTTAGCGGCGATCTGTTACCCCGGCATGACAGGCAGCAGGCTCAACACGATCTTGCCGAGGTTGCGATTGGCCTCCATGCAGGCATGCGCCTCCTGCACTGCAGCCAACGGGTAGACACTATCCAGCGTGACATGCGCGCGGCCGTCCAGCAGCGCAGGCAGCACTTCGCGCTCCAGCGCGGCGGCCAGGCCTGCCTTCACCGCTTCCGGCTGGCTACGCAGCGTAGACCCGATCACCCGCAGGCGCTTCACCAGCAGCAGCCCAAGATTGAGATCGGCCTGCGCTCCACCCATCACGCCGATCAGCACCAGGCGGCCATCCTGATTCAGCACCGCGATATTGTCGTTGAACAGCGAAGCCCCCACCGGGTCCAGCACCACATCCACCCCACCCTGCGCCTTCAGGCTGGCGGCAAAACCGGCGCTACGGCTGTCGATCACCTCATCGGCCCCCAAGCGCCGGCAGAACTCGCGCTTTTCCTCGCTACCGGCACTGGCGACAACCCGGCAGCCCAGCATGGCGGCCAGCTGGATGGCCGCCGCGCCAACACCACTGGCGCCGGCATGGATCAGCACCGTCTCGCCCGACTTGAGCCCGGCGACATCCACCAGGTTATGCCAGGCCGTCATCCATGCCTCCGGCAGACTGGCGGCCTCGACCCAGCTCAGCATGTCCGGCTTGGGAATCACCGCCGAGCTGTCCAGCAGCGCGTATTCGGCATAACCGCCACCGGCAATCAGGCCGAACACCGCATCGCCCTCCTGGAAACGCGATGGGCCGTTTACCGCATCCACGATGCCGGCCACTTCCAGCCCCAGGATCGGCGAGGCGCCCTTCGGCGGCGGGTAATGCCCCTCGCGCTGCACGATGTCGGCGCGGTTCAGCCCTGCGGCCAACACCCGCACCCGCAGCTGACCGGGGGCCGGCTCCGGCTTTTCCACCACATCCAAGCGCAGGGTATCCACCCCGCCAGGTGCCGACTGCACCACTGCCTGCATAGCCATGATTGACCCTCCACAAACCTGCCAAATGTTATTGCATTACAATAGCACGCCATGAGCCAGCCCTGTTTCCACTGCCACCTGCCCATCCCCGCGGGCCAGGACTACCCGATCCGCTATCGCCAACAAACCGAACACGCCTGCTGCGCCGGCTGCCAGGCGGTGGCGCAGACCATCATCGACAGCGGTCTGGGTGACTATTACCAGCATCGCACCGAAGACGCCGGCAAGGCCGAGCCGCTGCCGGCGGAGCTGCTGCAGCAGATCGCGCTATACGATTCGGACAAGCTGCAACAAAGCTTCGTTCGCCACGAAGACGGCGAGGTGCGCGAAGCCACGCTGATGCTGGAAGGCATTACCTGCGCCGCCTGCGTATGGCTGAACGAGCAGCATGTGCGCCAGCTGCCGGGCGTGCTGAGCGTGGACATCAACTACAGCAGCCACCGCGCCCGCGTGCGCTGGGACAACAGCCAGCTGCAACTGTCGCGCATCCTGCAGGCAGTGGCGGAAATCGGCTACCGCGCCCACCCCTACGACAGTGCCCGCCAGGAAACCCTGCAGCAACAGGAGCGCAAGACCGCGCTGAACCGGCTGTGGGTGGCCGGGCTGTCGATGATGCAGGTGATGATGTATGCGGTGCCGATCTACATGGCACCGGAGGGCGACATCGAGAGCCAGTGGCTGTGGATCCTGCACTGGTCCAGCTTCGTGCTGACGCTGCCGGTGGTGCTGTATTCGGCGATTCCGTTCTACCGCTCCACCCTGCGCGACATCCACACCCGCCGCGTGGGCATGGATACCCCGGTGACCATCGGCATCCTTACTGCCTTTTTTGCCAGCCTGTGGGCCCTGCTCAACAAGGTGGAGCACGGCGTGTACTTCGATTCGGTGTCGATGTTCATCTTCCTGCTGCTGGGCGGGCGCTACCTGGAAGGCATGGCGCGGCGCAAGACTGGCGAAGCCACCGAGCGGCTGGTGAAACTGATTCCCGCCTTCGCCCACCAGCTGGACAACTGGCCACACAGCCGCGACTGCCGCGAAGTGGCTGCGGCCAACCTGGAGCCCGGCGCCATGCTGCTGGTACGCCCGGGCGAAACCATCCCCTGCGACGGCCACATCGTGGACGGCAACAGCAGCGTGAACGAGGCGCTGCTTACCGGCGAAAGCACGCCGCTGCGCAAGGGCTGTGGCGATAGCGTGATTGCCGGCAGCGTCAACCTGGCCAGCCCGCTGGTACTGCAAGTCACCCAGACCGGCGGCAACACCCGCCTGGCCGGCATCGTGCGCCTGCTGGACCAGGCACTGGCGGAAAAACCGCAACTGGCACAGCTGGCCGATCGCTTTGCCGCCTGGTTCGTCAGCCTGCTACTGCTGGCCGCCGCCGGCACCTTTATCGGCTGGAGCCTGCTGGACGGCCCGCAGCATGCGCTGTGGATCACCGTGGCGGTACTGGTGATCTCCTGCCCGTGCGCGCTGAGCCTGGCCACCCCGGCGGCGCTCACCGCCGCCACCGGCCACCTGGCGCAGATCGGCGTACTCACCACCCGCGGCCACGCACTGGAAACCCTGGCCCGCGTCAGCGATGTAGTGTTCGACAAGACCGGCACCCTCACCCTTGGCCGCATGCGCCTGCTGGCCAGCGAACAGCCAGCGCACCCGGACAGCAGCCCGGCGCTGCTGCTGGCAGCCGCGCTGGAGCAAGGCTCGGAACACCCGATTGCCCGCGCCCTGCTGGAAGCCGCCGGCACGCAGCCGCTGCCGGCAGTCGGGAATCTGCACAACCAGCCGGGCCAGGGGGTAGAAGGTATGATCGGCGGCCAGCGCTGGCGGCTGGGCAAGCCGGCATTCGCCGCCGAGCTGGCCGGGCTGGCGGCACAAGCCACGCCGCCGGACCTGCCCGCCACTGCCACCGTGGTGGCACTGGGCAACGCTGCCGGCATCAAGGCCTGGTTCGCCATTGGCGACCAGCTGCGTGACAGCGTGCCGGCACTGATCGGCAACTTGCAACAGCAGGGGCTGCGCCTGCACCTGCTGTCCGGTGATGCCGAACTGGCGGTGGCCACCCTGGCCGGTCAGCTTGGCATTACCCACTACCATGCCGGCGCCACGCCGGAAGACAAGCTGGCCTATGTGCGCCAGCTGCAGCAGGATGGCGCGCGGGTGCTGATGCTGGGCGATGGCGTGAACGACGCGCCGGTGCTGGCGCGCGCCGATGTGTCGCTGGCCATGGGCGGCGGCACCGACGTGGCCCGCGCCAGCGGCGACATGGTGCTGATGGGCGACGATATCGCCCAGCTGCCACGCGCCTTTGCACTGGCGCGCCGCTGCCTGCACATTATCCGGGAGAACCTGGCATGGGCAGCGCTGTACAATCTGGTGGCACTGCCGCTGGCCATCGCCGGCCACGTCACCCCCTGGGTAGCCAGCCTGGGCATGGCACTCAGCTCGCTGCTGGTGGTGGGCAACGCGCTGCGGCTGGTGAAACGGAGCAAATAATGGAAAGCCTGTATTTATTGATTCCCCTGAGCATCGTGCTGGTGTTCATCATCGGCGCCATCTTCTGGTGGTCCACCCGCTCCGGCCAGTTCGACGACCTGGAAGGCCCGGCGCACCGCATCCTGATGGACGACGACCGGCCGCCGCAGGACCAGGAGCAGGACCAGAGCCAGCAGCGGTAATGCGACAGCGGCCAACCTTCGTGGTTGGCCGCAGCGCTTTTGCGGCGCAACATGGTTTACCGTGCGCACCGCCCATGGCTCATGACAACGGCGGGCGTAATGTCATATGCTTGCCAGCCCGGCGCGCACCCCGCCGCCGGACACCATTCGATGAACCGCACGCAGCGCGTGCCTCCAGCAACACGGATCCTGCATGAAAATCCTCATTCTCGGCGGCGGCCAGGTTGGCGCCAGCGTGGCGGAAAACCTGGTAGGCGAAGGCAACGATGTCACCATCGTCGATCAGGACAGCAACCTGCTGAAGCTGCTGCAGGACAAGCTGGATATCCGCACCGTGCTGGGCAATGCCGCCCACCCGGCGGTGCTGCAGGATGCCGGCATCGACGAAAGCGAGATGCTGCTGGCGCTGACGCGTAACGACGAAACCAATCTGGTGGCCTGCGCGCTGGCTGAGCAGCGCTACAACGTGCCCACCCGCATCGCCCGCCTGCGTGCCACCGGCTACGTGGACGGCGACAGCCCGGTGATGCGCCAGTTCGGTGTGGAGCATGCCATCTGCCCGGAGCAGATCGTTACCGACAACCTGCTACGGGTGCTGGCCTACCCGCGCGCGCTGCAGGTGCTGGATTTTGCCGGCGGCAAGGTACAGCTGGTGGTGGCACGGGCGGTGGCCGGCGGCAAGCTGCTGGGCAAACCGCTGCGCCACCTGCGCGAAGACCTGCCGGACAGCGACTGCCGCATCTGCGCCATCTACCGCAAGGACAAACTGGTGCGCCCGGATGGCGACACCGTGATCGAGGCCGATGACGAAGTGTTCTTCATGGCCGCCAGGGGCGACGTGCCCGCCATGCTCAACGAACTGCGCGCCAGCGAAAAGCCGGTACGGCGGGTGATGATTGCCGGCGGCGGCAATATCGGCTACCGGCTGGCCCGCATGCTGTCCGGCGATTACGAAGTGAAACTGATCGAACACGGCGCACAGCGCGCGCGCTGGCTGGCGGAGAATCTGCCGCAGGTGCTGGTGCTGCATGGCGAAGCCACCGACGAGGGCCTGCTGGAAGGCGAGAACGTGGACGAGATGGACGTGTTCTGCGCGCTGACCAACGACGACGAGGACAACCTGATGTCCACGCTGCTGGCCAAGCGCATGGGCGCGCGCCGCGTCATTGCGCTGGTGAACCGTTCCAGCTACGTCGATCTGCTGGAAGGCAACCGCATCGACATCGTGATCTCGCCCTACCTGTCCACCATCGGCTCCATCCTGGCGCACCTGCGCCGTGGCGATGTGGTGGCGGCGCAGCCGGTGCGCCGCGGCGCCGCCGAGGTAATGGAAGTGATCATCCATGGCGACGAGAAAACCTCCAGCCTGGTTGGCCGCAGGCTGGACAACATCGCCCTGCCGCATGGCTGCAGCATCGTGGCGCTGCTGCGCGGCGAGCAGGTGCTGATGGCACATCACGACCTGCAGCTACAGGCGGAGGATCACGTGATCTTCTTCGTGCATGGTCGCCACATGGTGCGGCAGATCGAGAAGCTGACACAGGTAAAGCTGGGGTTTTTCTGATGGCGATCCACGGCATTCACCACATCGCCATCCTCTGCGCCGACTACCCGCGCGCGCGTTCCTTTTATACTACGGTGCTCGGTGCCCGCGTGATGGCCGAGCACTATCGTGCCGAGCGCGACTCCTGGAAGCTGGATCTGGCGCTGCCGGACGGCAGCCGGCTGGAGCTGTTCAGCTTTCCCGCCCCGCCGCCGCGCCCCACCCGGCCGGAAGCCTGCGGCCTGCGCCACCTGGCGCTGGCGGTAACGGCACTGGACGCGGAGATCGCCCGCCTGGCGGCATTGGGCGTAGCGTGCGAGCCGGTGCGGGTGGATGAATACACCGGCCAGCGCTTTACCTTTTTTGCCGATCCGGATGGCCTGCCAATCGAACTGTACGAGCAGGTGAACTGACATGAGCAAGCTGCTGCCCATCCTGCACGTACTGTCCAAGCTGATCCTGCTGTACTCGCTGCTGTTCCTGCTGCCCTGCGCCGTGTCCTGGCTGTACCAGGATGGCACCGCCATCGATTTTGCCTACTCGGCGCTGGCCGGCGGCGGCGCCGGCAGCCTGCTGTGGCTGCTCACCCGCCGCTTCGAGCGCGAGCTGAAGCCGCGGGACGGCTTCATCCTGGTGGCACTGCTGTGGCTTACCTTTGCCGTCATGTCGGCGGTACCGTTGCTGCTGTACATACCGGGCATGAGCTTCACCAATGCCTTTTTCGAGGCCATGTCCGGGCTTACCACCACCGGCGCCACCTTGATTCCCGGCCTGGATCGGCTGCCGCCGGCCATCAACTTCTGGCGGCACTTCCTCAACTGGGTGGGGGGCATGGGTATCATCGTGCTGGCGGTGGCGATCCTGCCGATGCTGGGCATCGGCGGCATGCAGCTGTACAAGGCGGAAACGCCCGGCCCGATGAAGGACAGCAAGCTGGCGCCACGCATCGCGCAGACCGCGGCCAACCTGTGGTACGTGTACGCTGGCCTGACTGCACTTTGCACTCTCGGGCTCAAGCTGGCCGGCATGAGCTGGCTGGATGCCATCTGCCATGCCTTTGCCGCATTGTCACTTGGCGGTTTTTCCACCCACGATGCCAGCGTCGGCTACTTCGACTCTCCGCTCATCGAAGCCATCCTGTCCTTGTTCATGGTGCTGGCGGCGCTGAATTTCGCCACCCACTTCCTGGCCTGGCGCCAGCGCAGCCTGCGCAACTACCTGCAGGACGTGGAAGCGCGCCATGTTGTCGGGCTGCTCGGCATCAGCATTATCGCCATCAGCCTGTGGCTGTCCTGGCTGGGCATCTACACCTTGCCCACCGCGCTGCGCCACGTGTCGTTCAACCTGATCTCCATTGCCACCGACTCGGGCTTTGCCAGCATCGACTACGCGCCGTGGCCTATCCTGGTGCCGCTGTGGATGCTGTTCCTGTCGTGCATTACCGCCAGCTCCGGCTCCACCGGCGGCGGCATCAAGATGATCCGCACCCTGATTCTTACCCGCCAGGGCATGCGCGAGATGAGCAACCTGCTGCACCCGCGCGCGGTACTGCCGCTGATGCTGGGCGGCAAGGCCATTCCGGATAGCGTGGCGTTCTCGGTACTGGGTTTCATCTTTGTGTACTTCATCAGCATCGTGCTGCTGACCTTCACCCTGATTGCCAGCGGCCTCGACTTCATCACCGCTTTTACCGCCATCATTGCCTGCATCAACAATGCCGGCCCCGGTCTGGGGCAGGTGGGACCTGCAAGCAATTACTCCGGTCTAAGCGATTTCCAGACCTGGGTCTGCAGCTTTGCCATGCTGCTGGGCCGTCTGGAAGTGTTCACCATCCTGATTCTGTTTACCCCTACTTTCTGGCGAAAATGACCATGCTGCACACCACCCACCCGGCCGGCCACCCACGCCGACCCGCCAGAACCGCCTGGCTGCGCCCGCTGGCGCTGGCACTGGCACTGCTGCCCGCCACCAGCCATGCGCTGAGCGACAACCAGCTGTTCGAGGCGCGCGACGCCTTCCGCAAGAACGACCTCGCCACCCTGAACAACATCAGCCAGCAGGCCGACAGCGGCCTGCTGGACAACTGGCCAGCCTACTGGCTGGCACTGAAGCAACTGGAAAAAGGCGACAGCGTACCGGCACGCGCCTTCATCAACCGCAACCGCAGCGGCTACCTGGTGGAACGCACGCTCAACGAGCTGCTGGAAGACCTGGGTCGTCGCGGCATGTGGGACGAGCTGCTGCAGGCCGCACCCGCACTGGCCGACAGCGGCCGCGACGAAGAAACCGGCTGCTACATCAGCCTGGCCACCCTGCAACGGCGGCAGAGCGTCCGCCCGGACAGCAATCTGCTGTCCACCACCCTGCCCGATGGCTGCGCCCGCCTGATCGACGAACAGGCCAGCCGCCGCCTGCTGACCCAGCCACAGGTGGAAGCCCGCCTGCGGCTGCTGCTGAACGGAAACTTCCAGAGTGTGGCGCGCCGCCTGGCCACTGCCGCCGGGCTGGATGGCGAATTCTTCCGCAGCGGCGGCAACGAGCAGCAGGTGCAGGCCATCGTCAAACTGGCGCGCAGCAACTTTGGCAGCGCCATGGAAAACCTGGCCACGGCAGCGCCGGCGCTATCCAAGGCGCAAGCAGGCTTTGCCTGGGGTCAGCTGGGGCTGGCCGCTGCCCGCCGCCTGGACATGGGCCAGGCCCTGGCCGCCTTCGACCTGGCCGACCCGGAGCAACTCACCGAGGAGCAATGGGAATGGTGGCTGCGCGCCGCGCTGCGCCAGCAGGACTGGGGCCGCGTGGAACGCATCAGCCGCGCCATGCCGGCAACCATCGCCAGCAAGGGCGCCTGGCAGTACTGGCGCGCCCGCGCGCTGCGCGCCCTGGGCCGTGGCGCCGAGGCCAGCCCGCTGCTGGTGAAAACCAGCTTCGAACACAACTACTACGGCCTGCTGGCACGCGAAGAGCTGGGCACCTCGCTGGAAGCCCCGCCGGAACGCCCCCAGACCAGCGGAGCCCAGCAGCAGTTGGCCGCAGAGCTGCCGATCCGCCAGGCGATGGCGCTGTTTGCGCTGGCAGAACGCAGCGGCCGTGCCGAATGGCGCGAGGAAGGCCGCCGCGTGTGGCGCTGGGCACTGCGCGAGCGCAGCGACGAGCAGCTGCTGGCCGCCGCCGAACTGGCCCGCAGCCAGGGGCAGTTCGACATGGCGATCTACGCCGCCGAACGCACCAAGAGCAGCCACGACTTCAGCCTGCGCTACCTGGCCCCTTACCGCGAGATCACCCGCCCCTACGCGCAGCAGCTGGAGATCGACGAAGCCTGGGTGTATGGCCTGATTCGCCAGGAAAGCCGCTTCTATAATGTAGCGCGCTCCGGCGTGGGAGCCAGCGGCCTGATGCAGCTGATGCCGGCCACCGCACGCTGGGTTGCGGGCAAGATCGGGCTGGGCAATGGCTACCAGATCAACGACATCGATACCAATATCCGCCTTGGCACCTGGTATCTGCGCCATGTGCTGGACACGCTGGACAGCCAGCCGGTGCTGGCCACCGCCGCCTACAACGCCGGGCCGGGCCGCGCGCGCGGCTGGCAAGCCAGCCTGCCGCTGGAGGGGGCCATCTATACCGAAACCATCCCCTTCAACGAAACGCGGGACTACGTGCAAAAGGTACTGGCCAACGCGGTGTACTACGCCGGCGCCTTCCGCCAGCCTGGCGCCACGCTGAAGCAGCGCCTGGGCGTGATTCCACCACGCTAGGCCGATACATCACAGGGAGAACGCGACATGAAGATTGCCATCATCGGCGGCGCCGGCTTCATCGGCAGCTATATCGCCGAATACCTGAGCCGCGACGGCCATCGCCTGAGCATTGCCACCCGCCAGCGCGAGCGGCACAAGGGCAAGCTGATTCCGCTGCCCGGCTGCGAGCTGGAAGAGTGCAATGTGCACGACCAGCAGCAGCTGCGCGCGCTGCTGGCAGGCCACGACGCGGTCATCAGCATGGTGGGCATCCTGCACGGCAGCCGCGCCGCCTTTGAAAAGGCACATGTCACGCTGGTGGCCGGCATCATCGACGCCTGCCGCAGCAACGGCATTCAGCGTCTGATCCACATCAGCGCGCTGGGCGCGGCGGAAGATGCACCCAGCGACTACCAGCAGACCAAGGGCAAGGGCGAGGCGCTGATCAAGGCCAGCGGGCTGGATTACACCATCCTGCGCCCGTCGGTGGTGTTCGGTGCCGGAGACAGCTTCCTCAACATGTTTGCCGACCTGGCCCGCATCGCCCCGCTGCTGCCGCTGGGCGGCGCCGATACCCGTTTCGCACCGGTATGGGCTGGCGACGTGGCCCAGGCCGTGGCCGCCTGCCTGCGCACCCCGGCCAGCAGCGGCCAGTCGCTGGACCTGACCGGCCCGCGCGTCTACACCCTGCGCCAGCTGGCTGCCTACGCGGCCAAGCTCGGCGGCCACCCGCGCTGCGTCATCGGCCTGCCGGAAGGCATTGCCATGCTGCAGGCCACGCTGATGGAGCTGCTGCCCGGCCCCACCTTGCTGAGCCGCGACAACGTACGCTCGCTGCGGGTGGACAACATCAGCCCGCAGCCTTTCCCCACCGCCCTGCTGGGCTTTGCGCCCACAGCGCTGGAAAGCATCGCCCCGCAGTACCTGGGCGCCACGGAAAGCAACCGCCAGCTGGATGCCTACCGCGAGAGGGCCGCGCGGTAATGAAAAGCTACATCGTCGGCGGCGCGGTACGCGACCGCCTGCTGGGCCTGCCGGTGAAAGACCGTGACTGGGTGGTGGTGGGCGCCACGCCGCAGGCCATGCTGGCCAAGGGCTTTCGCCCGGTAGGCAAGGATTTCCCGGTGTTCCTGCACCCCAGGACGCAGGAGGAATACGCACTGGCCCGCACCGAGCGCAAGGTTGGCCGCGGCTATCACGGCTTTACCTTTCACGCCGCACCGGACGTCACGCTGGAAGAAGACCTGATCCGCCGAGATCTCACCATCAACGCCATTGCCGAGGACGACGACGGCACGCTGATCGACCCCTACGGCGGCGTGGCCGACCTGCGTGCCGGCGTGCTGCGCCATGTCAGCCCGGCGTTTGCCGAGGACCCGGTGCGCATCCTGCGCCTGGCGCGCTTTGCCGCCCGCTTCGGCTTTGCCGTGGCGCCGGAAACCATGGCGCTGATGCGGCAGATGGTGGCCAACGGCGAGGTGGACGCGCTGGTGGCGGAACGGGTATGGCAGGAGCTGGCCAAGGGGCTGATGACCGACAACCCGTCGTGCATGCTGCTGGTGCTGCGCGAATGCGGCGCGCTGGCGCGGCTGCTGCCGGAAGTGGATGCGCTGTTCGGCGTGCCACAGCGTGCCGACTACCACCCGGAGATCGACACCGGCGACCATGTGCTGCGGGTGCTGGATTACGCCGCGGCCAACGCCCAGCCGCTGGCAGTGCGCTTTGCCTGCCTGATGCACGACCTGGGCAAGGCACTGACCCCGGCCGAGATCCTGCCGCGCCATATCGGCCACGAGCCACGCGGCGAGGCGCCGCTGCTGGCGCTGTGCGAGCGGCTGCGGGTACCGGCGGAGTGTCGCGACCTGGCGCGCATCACCCTGCTGAACCATACCAAGGTACACACCGCCTTTTCGCTGCGCCCCGACACCGTGCAACGCCTGCTGCGCGACTGCGACGCCCTGCGCCGCCCGGAGCGCTTCGCACAGATGCTGGCCGCCTGCCTGGCCGATGCGCGTGGCCGGCTGAACTTTGAAAGCTGCGACTACCCGCAAGCCGACTACCTGGCCGCCATGCTGGCAGCGGCGGCCAGCGTGGATGCCGGCGCGGTGGCGCGCGATTGCCACGACAAGAAAGCCATCCCGCTGGCAGTGGATGCCGCGCGGCTGGCGGCACTGACCGCGTGCAAGCAGGCTTGGCCGCATCCGGCCGCATAAGTCAGGCGACGTCACCGCCCCGTGCAGAAACGACAAAGCCCTTTCGCTACCGCGAAAGGGCTTTTTGCATCACTGGAGCTGTTCTGCTGTTACCAGCTCAATCGCTGAAGGTGAACTTGCCGCTGGCATCCTTGCGCGGCTGCAGGGTAACGCCGAAATCCGGGAACAGGCCACGGCGCACCTGCCAGGTAAGCAGCAGGGTCAGCAGCGCCAGCAACAGCAGCCATACCTCCAGCAAGCCACCGGCCATCGCCTGCTGCACCAGTTGCGGCAGACGAATCAGGGTGTACAGCAGGTAGACATTGAATGCCGCCGCCTGGTAGCGGGAAAAACCGGCGGCAAAGGCCAGCGGCACCAGCGCATAGAACACCGCCAGCCACACGCCGGCACTACCGCCCAGCAGCTGGCCGCTGACATAGCCGGCAAACAGCGCCAGCATGGCCTGCGCCACCATCACCACGATCAGCGCGCGGTTCTTGTTGGCCATCTGCACCTGACGCGCCGGGCTGGCGGCAGATGCCAGCAGGTAAGCCAGCCGCGGGTCATGTTCCTGGCTGCGCAGTGCGGCGTAGATCGCCGACTTGGGCTGCCCCGCCTGCAGTTGCCCGGCGATGCGGGCGACAAGGTCTTTGTTTTGCATGCTGCTCTCCGAAAAGGTGGCGCATTGTGCCATGAGATCACGCTGCCGGCAGCAGCAAGCCGCCCCCCGGCAATAAGGACAACTGGATAAACAGCTACCAACCGTTTATATAAAAACAGTACAGCCAATTTCACTCGGTACCATCATGCCCAGCCACATCCTGATCGCGGAAGACAGCAGCAGCCAGCGCAGCATGCTCACCGCACTGTGCCAGCAGCTGCCAGACGTGGAGGTACACGAAGCCTCCGACGGTCGCTGGGCGCTACAGGCTGCGCGGCAGATGGCGCAAGTCGACCTGGTAATCACCGACCTGAACATGCCTGGCATGGATGGCATCGAGCTGATCGAACAGCTGTCGCGGCTGGTGCAGATGCCCACTTTGCTGCTGCTCAGCGGCCACGTGCCGGAGCTGCTGTCCGGCTGTATGCGCGCGGCGGAAGAGCTGGGCTTTCCGGCCATCGCCTACCTGGCCAAACCTATCGATGTGGACGTGTTCCAGGGCGAAGTGCAGCGCCTGCTGTTGGCCGCACGGCGCCCGGCCAGCCCGGAACGGGCCATCCCGCTGGCGGAAATCTTCAGCGGCCTGGCACAGAACCAGTTTTGCGCCTTCTTTCAACCCATCTACAGTCAGACTGAACATCGCGCGGTGCAAGTGGAGGCGCTGGCGCGCTGGCAGCACCCGACCTATGGCGTGATCGGCCCCGGCAGCTTCATCAACCGGCTGGAACACGAGGGTTTCATCGTGCTGCTGACACGGCGCATCGTGCAGACCAGCCTCGACCTGCTGGCACGCGACCCGTGTGCCAGCGACTTGCGCCTGTCGATCAACCTGTCACGCAGCCTGCTGGAGGATGCGGATTTCTTCGACTGGCTGGTACGCGAAGTGGAGTCTCGCGGCCTGCAGCCAAACCGCATCGTGCTGGAAATCACCGAAACCATGGCCTTCAGCGACCTGGGGCATACCCTGGTCACCCTGCTGCGGCTGCGCATGCGCGGCTTCGAGCTATCGCTGGACGATTTTGGTACCGGCCACACCAATCTGGAGCAGCTCAAGGAGCTGCCGCTTACCGAGCTGAAACTGGATCGCAGCCTGATCCGCGGCATCCATCACGCGCCACGCAGCCAGAGCATTCTGGACGGCATCATCCGCATCGGCCGCGAACTGAAGCTGCGCATGGTGGCGGAAGGCCTGGACAACCGCCACGACCTGGCCTATCTGCAGCATCGCTACCCGGACCTGGAATTGCAGGGCTTCCTGCTTAGCGTGCCGGTCGCTGCCGACGAGCTGTCGCGCCACCTCGGCATGGACGACAACAGCGCGCAAGCCTGATTACGGTTGCGCCTCACGCCGGCGCTGGCGCCAGTCCCACGGCGCTTGCGGCGTGCTTTGCTGCCACAAGCCCAGCCGCTGCGCTTCGGCCTGCTGCTGCGCCTGCTGGTAGCGCGAAAAGTCTTCGCTGCCCTGGGTTTTCTGCGCGTACTGCCGGTAATGCCAGGCATAGCCCTGCCGCACCATGGCCAGATTGATGTCGGTATCCTGGCGCCATACGCGGCCAACGTTGCGCGCGTAGCGATCTTGCTCGATCACCTCCACCCGCACTTGCTGGCGGAACACCTGTTCCGACAGTGCCTGGCGGGCACGCTGGCCATAGGGCTGCGCCTTTTCCGGCGCGTCGATGAAGGCGAAGCGCACCTTGTGCTGTTGCTGCGCCGCATCCAGCACGGTAAGGGTGTCGCCATCGGCTATCGCCACCACCACACCCTGTATCTCGCCCGCCGCCCCGCCCTGGCTGCTCTGCTGCGGCCACAGCCAGCCCACCAGTGCCAGCAGCAGCACGATGCCGGCCAGCAGCTTGCGCCGCGGGCTGGCGGAGGAAAGCAGGGTAACGATGGCGTTCAGCTGACGGCGATTGAGTGGCATGCGGCAGATCCGTGACAACAATGACAATGAAAAACGGCCTGCCGGCCGCTTGCAAAACGAGGCCACACGCGTGGCCATGTGCAGATACTTAGTCTGACTGCTGCAGCCGGCGCGGCTGCCACAGCACATCGCTGACACCGGCAGCAGCGTTGAGCACCCGCGTCAGGATGAACAGCACGTCGGACAGCCGGTTCAGGTACTGGCGCGGCAGGGCCGGCAGGCCCGGCTCCACCTCGTCCAGCGCCACCACGCTGCGCTCGGCACGGCGGCATACCGCCCGTGCCTGGTGCGCCAGCGCGGCCGCCTTGCAGCCACCGGGCAGGATGAACTCCTTTAGCATCGGCAAGGTTTCGTTCCAGCTGGCGGCCTGCTGCTCCAGCATCGCCAGCTGGGTTTCCTGCAGCGCCTGGTAGCCTGGCACTGCCAGCTCGGAGCCCAGATCAAACAGATCGTGCTGCACTTCCGCCAGCAGCGCGTCCACTTCGGCCGCCAGCGGCTCGCAGCGAATCAGGCCGACGATGCAGTTGAGCTCGTCCACTTCGCCCAGCGCGTGGATGCGCGGCGAATGCTTGGAAACGCGGCTGCCATCGCCCAGGCCGGTGGTGCCGGCATCGCCGGTACGGGTAATGATGCGGGATAAACGGTGACCCATCAGTTGTCCTTGTTGTGCTGCGGCGCCACTTCATCCAGCGCCTCGCGCAGCGATTCTTTCAGCGACTGCGCCAGCATCATGTCGAAATCTTCCTTCATCTGCTGCATCACGCCGGAGATCAGCTGCTTGGCCTGCTGCTCCAGCGCATCCTGCATCCACAGCGTCAGTTCTACCTTCATGCGCGGCAGTACCCGCGCATACAGAGCCTCGATCAGCGCCTCCTCGTTCACGCTGCCCAGCGCGGCCATTGCGGCCAACGGCGGCGTTACCGACTCGACGCGGATGCTGCTGGCCGACAAGGCCTGCGGCTCCGGCGCTGGCGCCATGGTAAACGGCGGCACCGGCTCGTCCTGCTCCGCCATGGTGAATGGCGGCGATGCAGGCTCGTCCCTGGGTTCGACTTCCTGCACGGCAAACTCAACCCCACCCAGGCGACGCGAGCGCATCACCATGGCTTCCGGCTCGTCCTGCAGGGCAATGCCTTGCGGCGGCTCGGCATGCAGGTCACGCGCCCAGTCCAGTTCCACATCGCGGGCACTGGCGTCTGCACGCAGCGGCTGGCGCAACGGCCAGTCGCTGCCGCCTGGCAGACTGCCGGCAGCGGCACCCAGCTGCGCAGCCGCAGCAAGCGAGGCCACGTCGACGGCGCCCAGCCCACCACCCAGCACACCGCTAGGCAGGCTGTCGATGGAAATCGACTGCAAGACCGCCGGAGCCTCCGGCGGCGGCGTCATTGGCTCAGGTGCAGGCGGCTCGTCCGCGTCCGGCTCGCCATCCACCGCCACAACCGCATCATCCAGCATTTCCTGCGGCCAACCATCCTCGGCAGCAGGTTCCGCCACTGCCGGCGCGAGCTCGACCGGCGCCGGCTCAGTCAGCAATACCGTATCCGCAGGTGGCGCAGGTAGTTCCCAGTCATCGATCGTGTCCGCCATGGCGGGCTCGCCACTGGCTGACAACTCCGGGACAGACTCATCCGCTACCAGCGGCTCCGGCAAGGTAGCGGCTGCTGGCCAGTCATTCGCCAGCACCGTCGAGTCGGCACCCACCGCGACGCTTGGCACTTCGGCGGGCGCGGCAGGCTGCAGGCTGGCCAGCAAGTCGTCCAGCGACACATGGAACTGGCTGGCATCCGCGTCTGCATCCGGTTGCGGTTGCGACACGGCTTCGGCCCCCTGCCCGACATCCTGCACCGCTTCGTCCTGCACTGCTTCGGCCAGCACCGGCGGCAAGGGCCATGGCTCTGCGACCAGCTGTGCCGCTTCCGGCGGCAACTGCTCGTGCTCCGGCCACGCATCTGCCGGCGGCAACGCGGCATCCTCAGCCGCAACGGTTTCCAGCAAGGGCGGCTCGGCAGCCAGCACGTCACTGACTACCGGCGGCAGCGGCACATCCTCCACCACGGGAGCGGGTTCCGGCTGCCAGTTTTCGGCCCAGACCGGATCCGGTTCGGCGGCCTCGATCAGCGCCACCGCCGGCTCCGCCCCCTGGCTCAGGAAGGCGTCGGCCGGTAACTCCGGCATTTCCGATGGCTCGGCAAACTGCTCCAGCTGCGCCTGCAGTACGTTCAGGGCGGCAGCCGGGTTGCCCGCATGCTGGTCGTAATCATCGGCAGCAAAAACATCCACGTCCGACTGCAGCACTGGCTCGAAGCGGGCGCGGGCAAACAAGGCATCCAGCCCGGCCTCGGCACTGGGCGGCGACGGCTCCGCCTGCGGCTCTGCCGACAGGTCGAAGGCAAAATCGGCATCCGCTACTGGTTCCGAGCCAGCATCCGCCACTGGCACCAGACCCGGCAAGACATCATCCAGGCTCAGATCGCCCGGCTCGTCCACCTCCAGATCCAGCGAAGGCAGGCGCTCGATCAGCTTGCTGGCGTCCAGCGAAGCCGCGTCATCATCCGGCTGCGATTCTTCGCCCAATACGTCATCCAGCGACAGTTCCGGCGGCAGCTCCAGCTCCGGCTCGGACTGCGCCGGCATGCTGCGCGCCAGTTCGTCCAGCTCGGCGCTGAAGTCAAAGGCCGGCACTTCCAGCTCGCCAGCGCTCTCGGCAACCACTTCGGTCAGCACCGGCAGGTCCTGCAGACTCCAGCCGTTATCGCTTTGTTTCGGATCGCTCATGCCGTGGCACTCATGTTGTGATGGTGAATGTCAAAGCCCAGGTCGAGGTAGCGGCGGTAACGGCTGCGCGCCACCGTCTTGGATGCCTCGTCCTGGCCCACCACTTCCAGAATACGGGAGAAACCGGCAGGTTCTGCCGGCATTTGCGGGGAAAGGTTGAGCAGCACGCGCGAACCGGCCCCCGCCGGAAACTCGCCGGCGGCCAGCCAGATCGGCGTGACCGCGGCCTCCGGCTGCTGCCACTGGCAATGCGGGATAAAGGAAACATCGCCAAACGACCACAGTGCCTGGCTGAACTGCTGCAACGCAGCCTCGTCCGGCAGCACGATCAGCAGTGGCTCACCCTTGCGATATACCGTCTGCGCCGCCCGGCAGGCAAACTGCCGGGCATCGGCCACATCGGTATAGAAATCAATCCGCGTCATCTTCGGCTGCTTCGACCACTTCACGACGCGGACGGCCACGGCGCACCACATTGCCCAGCGCGATGTCGGCACGGTCCTGCAGGAACTGCACCAGCATCGGCACCGGGCGGCCGGTGGCGCCCTTGTCCTTGCCACTGCGCCAGGCTGTGCCGGCGATATCCAGGTGCGCCCAGTCGTAGGCCTTGGCATAGCGCGACAGGAAGCAGGCCGCGCTGATGCTGCCGCCCGGGCGACCGCCGATATTGGCCATGTCGGCAAACGGGCTCTTCAGCAGTTCCTGGTATTCGTCCCACAGCGGCATGTGCCAGGCGCGGTCGCCAACCTCTTCGCCCGCCTGCCACAGCTCCTTGGCCAGGCCATCCTGGTTGCTGTACAGGCCGGTAGCGACATTGCCCAGCGCAATCACGCAGGCGCCGGTCAGGGTGGCCACGTCCACCACGGTGGCCGGGTTGAAACGCTCGACATAGGTCAGCGCATCGCACAGCACCAGGCGGCCTTCGGCATCGGTATTCAGCACTTCCACCGTCTGGCCGGACATGGTGGTAACGATGTCGCCCGGCTTCAGCGCGCGACCGGAAGGCATGTTCTCGCAGGTAGCCACCACACAGATCAGGTTCAGCGGCAGCTTCATTTCCACTGCGGCACGGAAGGCGCCGATCACCGAGGCGGCACCGCCCATATCGTATTTCATCTCATCCATGCCCTCGCCCGGCTTCAGCGAAATACCGCCGGAATCGAAGGTCAGACCCTTGCCCACCAGCACCAGTGGGCGATCGCCCTTGTCCTTGGCGCCAAAGTGCTTGAGCACCACGAAACGCGCTTCCTCGTCGCTGCCCTTGGCTACCGACAGGAAGGAGTTCATGTTCAGCTCGGCAATCTCGGCCGGCCCCATTACCTCGGCTTCGGCACCGAACGACAGCGCCATCTCGCGCGCGGTTTCCGCCAGGTAGCTCGGGGTGCAGATATTGCCCGGCATATTGGCCAGGTCCTTGCACAGCTTCATGCCACCGGCAATCGCCAGGCCACGGGCCAGGCCACGCTCGCCATCGGTCAGGTCGCTGCGGCGCGGCACGGCCAGGGTGAACTTGCGCGGTTCCTTGGTTTCTTCCTGCTTGGACTTGAAGCGGTCGAAACGGTACAGCGCGTCCTGGATCACCACGGTGGCCTGTTCGATCATCCATTCCACGTCGTGTTTCTTCACGTGCAGCTCGGTGAGGTAGCTCACCACTTCATTGGCCTGGGTATTGCTGAGCGCCTTCACCGAGGCGCGGATCGCCTCGCGGTATTCCTTGGCGCGGAAATCGCGTTCCTTGCCCAGCCCCACCAGCATCACGCGGTCGCACAGGGCGTGCGGCACCGAGTGCAGCAGCAGCGTGGAGCCGAGCTTGCCATCCATGTCGCCACGCTTGAGCACGTCGGCAATAAAGCCATTGGAGATACGATCCAAGAGATCGGCAGCGAAAGACAGCTTGCGGGTTTCATACACGCCCACTACAACGCATGCGACGCGCTGTTTTTCCGGGCTTCCGCTTTTAATGTTAAACTCCATGGCACGCTCCACCGTTGGTATTGGGTTCTGCAAGGCGCATTCCACAGGCTTGTGGCCCAGCCGGAACCGGCCGCCCTGCCTGGTTTTCTGGCCGGCAATCAATCATTGAAACCTTTCCAATTATCACTACCCTCTAGACGCATTGTCAAAACGGGCCCTTTTTTATGCTTTTTCAAAAAAGCCTCAACCGTGAACTGACTTATACCAGTATCGGTGTTTTTTCCATTTTATTTGCCATTTTGCTCTCTACCCAGACCATCAATATGCTGGGCCGGGCGGCACGCGGCATGATTGCCGGCGACGCCATCTTCGCCCTCATCGGCTTCTGGTCTATCGGCTTCTTTCCGGTACTGATGATCCTGACGATTTTTGTCAGTGTCATCGTAGTGCTCACCCGCATGTGGCGCGAGCAGGAAATGGCGGTCTGGATGGCCAGCGGCAAATCGCTGGCCGACTGGATAGGCCCGGTGATGCGCTTTGCCGTACCGCTTTGCCTGCTGGTAGCCATCGGCACCACAGTGGTGGAGCCCTGGGCGGCGCAGCGCAGCAAGGAATACGCCGAAACCATGAAGCAGCGCGAGGACATGACCGCGCTGTCGCCCGGCATTTTCAAGGAAGCGGCCAACGGCGAACGGGTGTATTTCATCGAAAGCTACTCGGTACTTTCCGGTGCCACGCGCAATGTATTCGTGCAGCTCACCCGCCAGGGCGAGGTGTCGTCGATCTTTGCTCGCGAAGGCAAGCTGAGTTTCGACGCCGAGGGCAACCGCACCCTGGTGCTGCAGGATGGCCGTCGCTACAGCGGCGAGCCAGGCAGCGCCAATTACGAGGTAATGGAATTCAAGCGCTACACGCTGAAAGTCACCGAAGCGGCCAAGCAAGTGCACCCGCCGGTGGACAGCGAAGGCAGGACAACCCTGGAGCTGCTGGGCAGCCAGAACCCTGCCGACCGCGCCGAACTGGCCTGGCGCCTGTCGCTGCCGCTGTGCGGCATCATCCTGGCACTGCTGGCGATTCCGCTTAGCCACTACAACCCGCGCGCCGGCCATGCCTATAACCTGGTGTTTGCCCTGGGCGCCTACCTGCTGTACCAGAACCTGCTGTGGCTGCTGCGCGATGCCATTGGCAGCGGCAAGATCGGCACCGCGCTTGGCATTCTGCCTGCCCACCTGATCATGCTGGCACTGGCCTTGCTACTGCTGCGCTATCACAACCGCCCGGCACGCCCGATGCTGCAACGCCTGAAGAACCTGCTGCAAAGACAGTCGACATGAGCCTTATCCGCAACTACCTGCTGCGCCGTTTCACCGCCGCCACCCTGTTCGTGCTGGTCAGCCTGCTGGGCTTGTACGGCTTTTTTGACGCCATCCGCGAGCTACCCAACCTCGGCAAGGGCAGCTTCGATTCCTCCACCCTGCTGCTGTACGTGCTGCTGCAGGCGCCAGGCCATGCCTACGAGCTGATGCCACTGGCGGTGCTGATCGGCGCCATGGTGGCCATGTCGCAGCTGGCCAGCAGCTCGGAATACACCGCCATCCGCACCAGTGGGGTATCGCTGCGCCGCATTGCCGGCACCAAGCTGCTGTTCGGCGGCACGATGGCGCTGCTGGCGCTGTTTCTCGGCGAATACGGCGCCCCGTGGGCCGAGCAGACCGCGGAACGCATCAAGCTCAATGCCACCCATTCGCTGGTGGCGCAGGAATTCCGCTCCGGGCTGTGGGTAAAGGACGATAACAATTTCATCAATATCAGCGAGATGCTGCCGGACAACACCCTGCTCGGCATCCGCATCTACACCCACGACAACGACTACCGCCTGACCCGCACCCGCCATGCCGAGCGCGGCCACTACCTGCCGCAGCAGCAAGAGTGGCTGCTGGAAAACGTGCGCCAGTCGGATATCGGCAGCGACCGGGTACAGACCAGCAAGCAGCCACAGCTACGCTGGCAATCCATCCTGCGCCCGGAACTGCTGTCGGTGCTGCTGGTGGTGCCGGAACAGATGTCGGCACTGGATCTGACCAAATATATCGAGCACCTGCGCAACAACAACCAGAAAACCCAGCGTTACGAAATCGCACTGTGGGGCAAGCTGTTCTATCCGCTGGCCTGCATCTCGATGGCCATGGTGGCACTGGCATTCACCCCGGTAAATGGCCGCCATAACGACCTGGGCATCAAGCTGTTCACCGGCATCTGCATCGGCATTGCCTTCCACTTCTGCAACCGGCTGTTTGGCCATATGGGCTTGCTGTACAACTGGAACCCGATCATGTCGGCAACCTTGCCCACCCTGCTGTTCCTGGGAGGGGGGTTGGCCGCAATCGCACGACAGGAACGACGATGAGCGACCGCATCGAGCACTGCAAGCGCTGGCGTCAGGCACTGCAGCAGGGCCGCGAGGCCCTGGCCGCGGAATACTGCCAGCAGCGCAACGCCCGCACCTACCTGCTCAAGCACGGGCAACTGGTCGACAGCATTATCCGCTCCGCCTGGGAAGTACTGGGCATGGGCCAGCGCGCCGCCCTGCTGGCGGTGGGCGGCTATGGTCGCGGCCAGTTGTTTCCGCACTCCGACATCGACCTGCTGCTGCTGCTGCCGGAGGCCACCTCGAACAGCCTGACCAGCTTTGTCGAAGACTTCATCGGCGCCATGTGGGACATCGGCCTGGAAGTCGGCCACAGCGTACGCACGGTGCAACAATGCCTTGCCGAATCGCGCCAGGACATCACCGTGGAAACCACGCTGCTGGAAAACCGCCTGCTGGCCGGCAACCCGGTGCTGTACCACCAGCTGAATGCCGCGGTGGAAAAGCACCGCGACCCGCTGCGCTTCCTGGAAGGCAAGCTGCTGGAGCAGCAGCAGCGCCATAACAAGCACTTCGGCGTTACCAGCAACCTGGAGCCCAACGTCAAGGAAAGCCCGGGCGGCCTGCGCGACCTGCACACCATCCTGTGGATCAGCAAGGCCATCGGCGTGGGCCACAACTGGGAATCGCTGACCCGCAACGAGATTCTCACCCCGAGCGAGGCGCGACTGATCCGTTACAGCGAACGCCAGCTGGAACAGATCCGCATCGACCTGCACCTGGCCGCCCGCCGCCGCGAAGACCGGCTGATCTTCGACCTGCAGCAGCAGGTGGCCAGCATGAATGACCTCAGCGACAACAAGGCCAAGCGCGCCAGCGAGCAGCTGATGCAGCTGTACTACAAATCGGCCAAGAACGTCAGCCAGCTCAACGGCATCCTGCTGCCCAACCTGCGCGCACGCCTGCTGTGCGACGTGCCACGCATCACCCAGCGGCTGGATGAGCACTTCTACAGCGTCAACAACATGCTGGGCATCTACGACAACGACGTGTTCGAGCGCGAGCCGTGCAGCATCCTGCAGGCCTTCCTGCACATGCAGCGCCACAGCCTGAACGGCATGGCGCCACGCACCCTGCGCGCGCTATGGCACGCCCGCCGCCAGATCAATGAACGCTTCCGCCACGACCCGCAGAACCTGCAGCTGTTCATGCAGCTGTTCCGCGAGGGTCGCGGCCTGACCCGCACCCTGCGCCGCATGAACCTGTACGGCGTACTGGGCAAGTACTGGCCAGCCTTCGGCCGCATCATCGGCCAGATGCAGCACGACCTGTTCCACGTTTACACCGTGGACGAACACATCCTGATGGTGGTGCGCAATCTGCGACGCTTCGCCATTCCGGAGTTCAATCACGAGTACCCGCTACTGTCGCGACTGGTGAGCGAGTTCGACAAACCGGAGCTGCTGTACATCGCCGGCATGCTGCATGACATCGCCAAGGGTCGCGGCGGCGACCACTCGCAGCTGGGCATGGCGGATGCTGCGCAATTCTGCGACACCCATGGCATCACCGGCGACGATCGCGAACTGGTGATCTGGCTGGTGCAACACCATCTAACCATGTCCGGCATCGCCCAGAAGCAGGACATCTACGACCCGGCCACCATCCAGCAATTTGCCAACCTTGCGGCCAACCCGCGCCAGCTGGCGGCGCTGTACATCCTGACCGTGGCCGATATTCGCGGCACCAGCCCCAAGGTCTGGAACGCGTGGAAGGCCAAGCTACTGGAAGACCTGTACCACGCCACGCTGCGCACGCTGACCCGTGGCGGCCAGATCGATGCCGACTCCGAGCTGGAAGAGCGCAAGGCCGCCGCGCGCCGCCTGCTACGCCTGAATACCGTGCCGGAGAGCGCCGAGCAGGCATTCTGGTCGCAACTGGACATGGTGTACTTCCTGCGCCACGAGCCGCGCGAGATTGCCTGGCACACCCGTCTGCTCAACCGCTGCATGCACACCACCGAGCCGGTGGTGCGCGCCCGCCAGCTGGACGACAACAAGGAAGGCCTGCAACTGCTGGTGTACACACCGGACCAGCCGGAGCTGTTCGCCCGCATCTGCGCCTTTCTCGGCCGCCACAACTACAGCATTGTCGACGCCAAGATCTACACCACGCGCCACAACTACGCGCTGGACACCTTCCACGTGTTCCTGCCCGAGTTTCACGACAGCAACTATCGCGACCTGATCAACTTCATCGAGTTCGAGCTGGCCGCCACCCTGCAGCGCCGCGACCCGGTGCAACTACCGCCCAAGGGGCGACTGAACCGCCACCAGAAACACTTCCCGGTACGGCCGCAGGTAATGATCCGCCCGGACGACAAGGGCCGGCATTATGTGCTGTCGATCACGGCCGCCGACTACCCCGGCCTGCTGGCGCGCATCGCCAAGACCCTGTCCGACTATCATGTCAGCGTGAATTCGGCCAAGATCATGACCCTGGGTGGCCGGGTGGAAGACTCCTTCCTGCTGTCCTCGGCACACCTGGGCGATGACAAGACTCTGCTGGCACTGGAAAACGACCTGATCAACACTCTGCGCGTCTGAACCACCATGCTCTACTTCGAAGACCTCACTCCCGGGCTGCGCTTTCACACCGCTAGCCTGACCATCGACACCCAGGCCATCCAGGAGTTTGCCGGGCAGTTTGATCCGCAGCACTTCCACCTGGATCACGACAGCGCACAGGACAGCGTGTTCCAGGGCCTGGCCGCCAGTGGCTGGCATACCAGCAGCCTGACCATGCGCCTGGTGGTGCAGAGCGAGTTCGGCCGCAGCGTGGCCGGCGGCCTGGTGGGCATGGGCGTGGACAAGATGCGCTGGCCGCGGCCAACCCGCGCCGGCGACACCTTGCAGGCCACCATCGAAGTGTTGTCCGCCAAGCGCTCCGGCTCGCAGCCCGAGTTTGGTGTGGTGAAACTGCGCTGGACCACCGACAACCAGCACGGCGAGGAGCTGATGTCGCTGGAAACCGCCATCTGGGTACCGCTGCGTCAGCCCTGAGCGTCTATACCTCGGGCACAAAAAAACCGCCGCCCTGAAACAGGTACGGCGGTTTTTTTCATGGCCGGCCATCTTGCAGCCGGCAGCAGTCAGCACTCAGTGGCGCGCATCCTGCCACTTGCGGTAATCGCGGGTCAGCTTGTCCAGATCGGATGCCGCCCCTTCCAGTTGCAAGGAACTTTCCAGCACCGCATCGGCCGAGGCGATATTCTGCTCGCCAAGGGCCGCCAGCTGCTCTACCGAAGCCGCCACCTGGTGCATGGAAGACGACTGCGTCGCCATCTGCTCCACCAGGGTGTGGGCAAATTCGCGTGCCTGGTCGGCTACCGACAACAGGTTCTGCAGATGCCCGGCCGCCTGGCGGATCTCGTCACTAACATGCCCCACCTCGGTCACCGACTGATCCATGGTGTTGCTGACCCCTTCGGTGATCGACACGATCTGGCCCACCGTCTCGGTAATGCCGTCGGTCGCCTGTGCGGTACGTTCCGCCAGTTTGCGCACTTCGTCGGCCACCACGGCAAAACCACGGCCGGTTTCGCCGGCACGTGCGGCTTCAATGGCCGCATTCAGCGCCAGCAGGTTGGTCTGCTCGGCGATTTCGTGGATCAGCTCGGTCATATTGCTGATCTTGCCCATTGCCTGCTCCAGCTGCTGCAGATCGGTCTTGGAACGATGCACGGAATCCACCGCCTGCTCCGCCGCCCGCGCTGCCAGCCCCATCACGGCCTGGCCGGTAGTGGCCGCCTGACGGGTAGCATCGGCCCCCTGCTCACTCTGCGCCGCCATGGCGCTGACCTGCTCCACCGTACCGCTGATTTCTTCCATGCTGGCGCTGATCTGTTGCAGCCCGGAGCCCTGCTCGCGGGCACGCGCCACCACACCTTCCACTTCGTGGCTCAGGCGTTTGGCCTGCTCGTAGGTCATGCCGCCAGCCGACAGGGTATCCGCCACCAGTGCGCGCATATGCAGACGCAGCGCTTCCAGGCTATCCATCATCGCGCCCAGCTTCCCGCCCAGATGCGTGCGCAGCGGATGATCCAGCCGGCCTTCCGCCAGGGTAAGGAAACCCTGATGGATACGATCCATCACACAGCCCTCACGCCGGCGCCACCACAGCGATGCCGCCACCAGGCCAAGGAAACAGCCCGCCGCCGCCGCTTGTCGCAGCCAGTCAGATACTCCCGGCCATACTGCGGCCAACAGCAGGCCGGTGCTGAATACACCGGTGAGGGCAAAGCCGATGCGCCCTGCATCCTGGCGCTTACCCAATGCCTTCAGCGTGGACGGCATGCTCGCCTGTTGCTCTCGCAGCAGCTTATAGAATGCCTCGGCAGCGGCCACCTCTTCCCGCTTGGGCGTGCTGCGCACCGAGATGTAGCCTACCAGCTTGCCATGCTCGGTTACCGGGGTGACATACGCCTCCACCCAGTAGAAATCACCATTCTTGGCGCGATTCTTTACCAGCCCACGCCAGGGCTTGCCTTCCTTGATGGTGTCCCACAAGTCAGCAAAGGCTACTGGCGGCATGTCCGGATGGCGCACGATGTTGTGGTTGCGACCGAGCAGTTCCTCTTCGGTGTAGCCACTGATATCGATAAACGCACGATTGGCGTAGGTGATAGCGCCCTTCAGATCTGTCTTGGTAACAATGGGACGCGCCGGGTCAAGAAACCGCTCGCTATCCGTCACGGGCATATTTATTTTCATAACTGATTCTTATCAATTGATGCGTGTCGACAATAAGATTATCAAATAATGCAAACTATTCACACAAAATTCCGGCCACGTCTTGGATATAGCCGACCAAACCGGTGGCCGCCAAAGTGAAAACGCCTTGATTTACCTCACGAAACCCCAAATCAGCCACCCGACAAGTGCACAGCAAAGCGGGGCGCAACCGCCACAGTTGTGGCCGTTACACCCCGCCAGCGCCGGACAATGATTGACCGACGCAA
Organism: Vogesella amnigena; assembly: GCF_042648905.1. Taxonomy (NCBI): domain Bacteria; kingdom Pseudomonadati; phylum Pseudomonadota; class Betaproteobacteria; order Neisseriales; family Chromobacteriaceae; genus Vogesella; species Vogesella amnigena. Next base: position 172,221 of record NZ_JBHRYH010000046.1, read on the forward strand.
CCTGCCAGAACCGCGTTACACCACGATCATCTCCACCTCGCGCAGCGCCGCCAGCGTAGCACCGCCGGCATAACTCACCGATGACTGCAGGTCTTCCTTCAGTTCCACCAGCAGCCGGGCCATCGAGCCCTTGTACTCCACCAGGATCTTCTTGCCTTCCACGTTCTTGTATTCACCCTTGTTGAACTGCGAGGCACTGCCGAAGTATTCCTTGTAATGCTTGCCATTGATCTCGACGATTTCACCCGCCGACTCGTCGTAGCCGGCAAACAGCGACCCAGCCATCACCATGCTGGCGCCACATGCCAGCGCCTTGGCCACATCGCCATGCTCGACGATGCCGCCATCGGCAATCACCGGCACGGATACCGCGGCGGCACAGTCGCGCACGGTAGAGATCATCGGGCGGTGGAAGCCGGTCTTGTTCTTGGTGATGCACACCCTGCCGCCGGCAATGCCGGCCTTGATGGCATCACAACCCCAGGCCTCCAGCTCACGCGCGGCCTCGGCGGTGGCGATATTGCCGCCAATCAGGAAACTGCCGGGAAACTGGCTCTTGACGTGCCGAATCATGCGCTCGGCCTTGACACACCAGGCATTGGCCACGTCCAGCGTAATGTACTCCGGGGTCAGACCAGCTGCCTGCAATGCGGCCAACTGCTCCAGCGTGTCGTCATTCACCCCGATACTGATGGAGGCGAACAGACCCTTCTGCTGCATGTCGCGCACAAAGCCGACCGTATCCACATTGAAGCGGTGCATGGTGTAAAACCAGCCGTGGCGGGCAAAGTACTCGCAGGTTTCGGCATCCACCACGCTTTTCATATTGGAGGCATACAGCGGCATGTCGAAGCGACGCGGGCCGAATTGCACCGAGGTATCGCATTGCTTGCGACTGTCGACGACGGTTTTCCGCGGAACCAGATAAACATCGCCGTAATTGAGTTCGTGCTTGAACATATTGGTGTGCTCCATATTGCATTCAGGGTGGCATGCCGCCGTTCCGGAATAGCGACATATAAAACTGGGGGCCCCAAATAAAAAGCGGAAGCCACCCGGCTTCCGCTTGCAATTTTCCCTGCGCTTGCCCCGCAGGGGGTTCGCACACAAACCTTGTCAATCTACTGACCACCCCAGGTGCCGTCAAGCGCTTTTTCCGGCGCTCAATTATCCAGCCACTGCAAGATGCCGCGCCAGGCCTCCAGGTCACGCGCGGCACGCGATGCCGGCAAATCAAACAGCGTCATGCCGTTGGCCGCAGCCTGCACATACAGCTGGGTATCGCGCAACCAGCCCAGCACCGGCACCTCCAGCTCGGCCAGGAACTGCTGCAGATCCCGTGCCGACTTGGTGCGCGGATCCACCCGCATGCCCACCACCCCGACAAATGCGCGCTGCTTGCGCACCACCTTTTCCTGCAACAGCTGCGCCAGGAATTCCCGACTGGCCCACATATCGAACGGCGATGGCTGGATCGGCACGATCACCCTATCCACCTTGCCAAGCAATGCGGCCAGCTTCTTGCCCTGCAAGCCGGCCGGGCTATCCAGCACCACTACCTGGGTACCTTTCGGCGGCTTGGCCGGCTCGCCCGGCGCTACCTGCCAGCCGGAAATACAGGGCAGCGGCGATGGCCGGTTGGCCAGCCAGGACAGCGAGGATTGCTGCTTGTCGACATCTCCCAGCATCACCCGCGACCCCTGGGCAGCATAGAAACCGGCCAGATTGGTCGCCAGAGTCGATTTGCCACTGCCTCCCTTGGGATTCGCAACCAGAATCGAATACGCCATACTGCGTCTCTTGCCTCTTTATCTCTTTGTCTTATTGTGACCTACGCCATGCAATGTAACACGCCCACCTCTTTCGCCGCCCTGCTTTTCGATATGGACGGCCTGATGATCGATACCGAGTCACTGTCGGCCCTGGCCTGGCAACAGGCGGCCGCGGCACTGGATATTCCACTGCAGCAAGCGCATCTCGACGCCATGGTTGGCCTGGCCATGCCACTGTGCCTGCACTATCTGACCGAAGAGCTGGGCGATGCACAACAGGCTCAGCAACTGGAAGCTCAGAGTCGCCAGCAGTACCACCAGGCGCTGCACCAGCAGACCATTCCACTCAAGCCCGGCATCACCGAGCTGCTGGACTGGTGCCATCACCACGGCATTGCACGCGCCGTTGGCACCGCCACGCAGCGCCAGCTGGCCGACATCAAGCTGGGGCGCACCGGCCTGGCCCGCTATTTCGAGCATACCGTTGCCGGTGACGAGGTGGCTCGCTGCAAACCCGCCCCGGATGTCTACCTGCAGGCCGCGCACCGACTGGGAGTGGCACCGGAGCACTGCATCGTGCTGGAAGATTCGCCGTATGGCGCCCAGGCCGCGCTGGCGGCCAACATGCGGGTAATCATCGTGCCGGACATGCTGCAACCGCCCGGAGAAATAGCAAAACAGGCCCTGGCCGTATGCCAGGACCTGTTCGAGGCCCGAGGGCTGCTGCAGACACTGCTCAACCTGCCGCGTTGATACGCTCCACCAGCTGGGCCAGCGCTGTCGCCGCCTGATCGTTATCCACCTGGCAGGTGCCGGCAGCCTCATGGCCGCCACCGCCGTACTCCAGCATCAGCGCGCCGATATTGCTGCGGCTGCTGCGATCGATGATGGACTTGCCGGTCGCCAGCACGGTGTTCTGCTTGTTCAGGCCCCACATGACGTGAATCGACACCTTGGCCTGCGGAAACAGCGCATAGATGGCGAAACGGTTGATAGGGTGAATCACCTCTTCGTTGCGCAAATCCAGCACCACCACATGGCCCTGCTGCGTGGCGCAGCGTCGCAACTGCTCCTTGGCCTGGATTTCGTGCTCGAAGTACAGTTCCACCCGTTCGCGCACATCCGGCAGCGCCAGAATTTCGTCAATGCTGTGGTTACGGCAGTACTGGATGAGATCCATCATCAGCGCGTAGTTGCTGATGCGAAAATCGCGGAAGCGGCCCAGCCCGGTACGCGCATCCATCAGGTAGTTCAGCAACACCCAGCCCTTGGGGTTGAGAATTTCCTCCAGTGAAAACTGTGCCGAATCGGCCTTGTCCACGGCCGTCATCATGTCGGTGGCAATATTCGGAAAACGCTCGCTGCCACCGTAGTAGTTGTACACCACGCGCGCCGCGGAAGGCGCCGCCGGGTCGATCACATGATTGGCGTGCCCGCCCTCGTTGCGCAGCGTTTCGGAAAAGTGGTGATCAAAGGCCAGATGGGCTCCCGGCACATACGGCAAGTTGGTGGTAATGTCGAACGGACCGATATCCACCTTGCCATCCTGCATGTCCTTGGGGTGCACGAACTTGATATCGTCGATCAGTCCCAGCTCGTTCAACAACACCGCGCATACCAGCCCGTCGAAGTCGCTACGCGTTACCAGTCGGTATTTCCTGTCTGCCATGTCTCCCCCTTTGGGATTATCTGTTGTGTCTTGCCGGCCATGACTACACCCACCCATGCCAGCCACCCGGATTGTGCTATCACCCAGCGGTAAATCTCTATGACAATAGTCATGTCTGGCCTGCCTGAACAGCATTATCGCCAGCAAGCTTGAACAAATGTTCGGGCTGCCAGTCACACTTGTGCTGCCCTGTAGCTGACCCCATAATCCGCCACATGAAATTCCTTACCGACCTCTTCCCCGTCATGCTGTTCTTTGGTGCCTACTGGCTCACCAAGGACATGTTTCTGGCCACCGGCATCGCCATCGGCGCCACCATCGTTACCGTTGGCCTGGCCTGGATCAAACACCGCAAGGTGGACACCATGCAGTGGATCAGCCTGGCGCTGATCACGGTCATGGGTGGTGCCACCCTCCTGCTGCACGACAAGCACTTCATCATGTGGAAGCCCACGGTACTGTACTGGCTGATGGGTGGCGGCCTGCTGATCGGCCAGTTCACCGGTCGCATCGGCATGCGTTCGCTGATGGGCAGCCAGATCAGCCTGCCCGAAGCCACCTGGAAAAAACTCAATCTAGCCTGGATTGTCTTCTTCCTGACCCTGGGCGCGCTCAACCTGCTGGTTGCCTATCGCTTCAGCGAAGAGGTCTGGGTCAACTTCAAGCTATTCGGCGGCTTTGGCCTGATGATCCTGTTTGTCATCGCCCAGAGCCTGTACCTGTCCAAATACATCGAGGAAACGCACTGATGCTGTATGCGATTACCGGCCAGGATGTGCCGGACTCCCTGACCCAGCGCCTGGCGGCCCGCCCGGCGCACCTGGAGCGCCTGCAGGCACTGCAGGCTGCCGGGAGACTGTTGCTGGCAGGCCCCTTTCCTGCCATCGACAGCAATGACCCCGGCCCTGCCGGCTTCAGCGGCAGCCTGATCGTCGCCGAATTCGACAGCCTGGAAGCTGCGCAGCAATGGGCAGATGCCGACCCCTACGTTGCCGCCGGCGTCTACGCCTCGGTAAGCGTCAAGCCGTTCCGCAAGGTGCTGCCGGCATGAGCGACATCACCAAGCTGCTGGAACAGCGCCTGCAGACACTGAACCCGTTACAGCTGCACATCACCGACGACAGTGCCGCACACGCCGGCCATGCCGGTGCCAAATCCGGCGGCCACTTCGACCTGCTGATCGTGGCGGCGGCCTTTGCCGGCAAAAGCCGCCTGCAGCGCCAGCGCATGGTATATGACGCAGTGGGCGACCTGGCCCAGCTGCGCATTCACGCGCTGTCGATGCGCACCCTTACTCCCGAAGAAATCTGATCCATGAAACTCACTTGCAAACTGCTGGCGGTCGCCGCCCTGGCAGCTGCGGCCAACCTTGCCGCTGCCGCCCCCATTGCCACCGTGAACGGCGTGGCCATCGACAAAACCCTGCTGGACCAGGCCGTAAGCCAGGTGATCCGCGACAGCAATGGCCGCGCCCAGGACACTCCCGCGCTGCGCGAAGAACTGCGCCAGTCGCTGATCAGCCGCGAACTGGTACTGCAAGCCGCAGTTCGCGGTGGCCTGGATAAAAGCACCGAATTCACCACCGCCCTGGAAAATGCACGCAAGAATCTGCTGGAGCAGGCTTTCTTTGCCGCGGCCGTGAAAAACCGCCCGGTCAGCGATGCCCAGGTACAGGCGGAATACGACCGCTACGCCAGCCAGTTCAAGGGCACCAAGGAAGTTCTGGTGCACCAGATCGTGCTGGCAGATGAGGCCGGCGCCAACAAGGTGATTGCCGAGCTGAAGAAAGGCGCCAAATTCGACGCGCTGGTGAAACTGTCGGTAGACGTGAACAGCCGCAACCGCGGCGGCGACATGGGCTGGGGCAACCTTGCCGCGCTGGAGCCTTCGCTGGCAGAGGCGCTGAAAACCATTGCCAAGGGGCAGACCAGCGACAAGCCATACAAGTCACCCCTGGGCTGGCACGTATTCCGCATTGATGATGTACGCGACGGCAAGCCGGTGCCGCTGGAAAACCTCAAGCCGCGCATTGTGCAAGACCTGCAGAACAAAGCCATTCAGGATGCCATTGGCGAACTGCGCCAGAAGGCAAACATTCAATAACCCAACTGAAAGCCAGTAATGAACAAGCGATTCAAGCAGACCCTGATTGCCCTCGCCCTGACCACGACCGCCGGCATCGCAGCCGCCGCCCCGAGCGTGAATGGCGTCGCCATCAGCCAGCAGCGTGTTGATGCCGTAGTCAAGATGATGGAAGCACAGGGCCAGCCTGCCAGCCCGCAGATGGCGCAGATGGTAACAGAGCAGCTGGTAACGGCCGAAGTGCTGCGCCAGGAGGCCGTGAAGAAAGGCATGGATAAATCCGCCGACTTCCTGGCCGAAATGGAAAATGCCCAGGCCATGGCGCTGGCCAACCGCTACATCAAGGAATACATCCGCACCAACCCGGTAACCGATGCCCTGCTGAAGGCCGAGTACGACAAGGTGAAAGCGGAATTCCCGGAAAAGAAAAGCTACCACGCACGCCACATCCTGGTAGCGACCGAAGCGGAAGCCAAGGCCGTACTGGAAGCCCTGAAGAAAGGCAAACCGTTCGCCCAGCTGGCAAAAGAAAAATCCCAAGACCCGGGCAGCAAGAACAATGGTGGCGATCTGGGCTGGCAGGAACCGGCAACCTTCGTTCCCGAGTTCTCCGGTGCCATGGTGAAACTGGCCAAGGGCCAGGTTAGTGCCACCCCGGTGAAGACCCAGTTCGGTTTCCACATCATCAAGCTGGATGACGTGAAAGTGGAGGCTGCACCGTCCGTGGAGCAACTGCGTCCGCAACTGGAGCAGCGCATCCAGTCGCAACGCATCGAAGAACTGATCAAGACCCTGAAAGCCAAGGCCAAGATCCAGTAATCGCCAGTTATCGAAACCGGCAGCCGGGTGCAGTCATCATTCCCGGCAACAACAACCCCCTGGCGCCCCCAGGGGGTTGTTGCACATAGTACGTACCGACCACCGAAATCTGCCGCCAACCGGCTACAGGCTTGCATTTCATGCCGCATGGGGGTATCACGACAAATGACACCAGTCCGCGCTGTCAGTGCCGGCCACCATCTTGCCTGGCGCAGAAGCCAGCGCATGTCGCCGTTTCCTCACCCAGGAGCTGCCGTCATGTCGCGCTATCAGTCCAAAGCTGCTTATCTCGAAATTCGTGCCGAAGTGCGCAGCAATATCCTTGCCGGCAAACCCATGCCGCGCTGCCGCCCGGAAGACGTACGCAACGCCAATGCCCGCCGCGAAATCGAGCGACGGCGTATGGAACGGGAATCCAAGGAATAAGTTGCGACCTCTTGGCCGGCCGCGTTCAAACCGGTTTGACGGGCCTATCGGTGGCTTGCCACAGATAGTAAATATCCCACTGCTCTTCGTGAGTCGGTACAAAGCCGCAATGCCGGTAAAACCGGTTGGAGGGGCTGTCTCGCAAGGCATTCAGCCGTATCGGCATGCCGACAGCCGCTGCTTCGGCCTGCAGCTGGCGCAACGCCCAGCCGCCCACCCCACGGCCCTGATATTGTGGCGCCACATACAGATGCTCCAGCAGGCAGCAACCCTCCGCCTGACGCATAGCGGCAAAACCGACCCGCTCACCAGCACACAGCATCCAGCGCGCCGCATCCGGGATGAAGCGCGCGGCAAAGCGCTGCCGCGAACGCTCCGGATCGTAAATGCCCAGTGCCTCCAGGCTTGGACGCATCGCCGCCAGGCGCAACTGGTGCAGCGCCTCGAAATCGTCGGCCACTACCGGTTGCCATGCATACATAGCACCTCCTCAAGCAGCAAGGACTAGCCTTCCAGCTGGCGCACCCGCTCAAACAGGCATACCGTGGCCGCCATGGCCACGTTCAGGGATTCGGCATGCCCCGGCATCGGAATGCGCACCCGTGTGTCGGCCTGGGCAAGCACCTCGGCACTGACACCACTGCCCTCATTGCCAAAGACAAAGGCCACCGCGCCGCTCAGGTCTTCACCATATAGCGAGACACTGCCTTCCAGATGGGTAACCAGCTTGCGCCCGGGCCATGCGGCCAACACTGCCGGCAAATCCTGCGCTTCATGAATATTGAGAAAGAAATGCGCCCCCATGCCGGCACGCAGCACCTTGGGCGAGTACACATCGACACAACCCCTGGACAAGAACACCTCGCGCACGTTGGCCGCAGCGGCACAACGCAGAATGGTGCCCAGATTGCCCGGATCCTGCACATCGTCCAGCATCACGCAGGCGGCGCCAGCGGCCACGGCGCGCGGCTCTGGGCGCATGCACAGCGTCAGCACCTCTGATGGCGTACTCAGCGCGGTAACCTTGCCCAACACAGCGGCAGTCACCAGCTGGCAACGCCGTGAATCCACGGCAGCCAGCAAGGACAACAGCTCAGCCTTGCCGGCTGCCTGTTCGTTGACATACACCGCGTGCGGCTGCCAGCCAGCAGCCAGCGCCGCCTGCAGCAGATGTATGCCTTCCAGCACCACCACACCTTGCTTGCGCCGCTCGCGCGCGTTCTCCAGCAGGCGGGCCAACTGCTTCATCTCATCGTTGGCCGCCGAAGTAATATGTTTGTGGAATGTCATTTACAGTGCAATTTGCGATACCCGCGCCACGGTTTCCTTGAAGCGCTGATAGGTACCATCTTCGATAGGTTTGTTGCTGCGGAAGTTGTCCACCACGAACACCCCCGCCAGTTTGTGGCCGGTGAATACCGACATGGCGGCAAATGCGCCATTGCCGAGCAGGGACAGGAACTCGTCGCCGTAGCGGTGCGCCAGTTGCGTGCGCGCACCAACCGGGGCGTGGAAGCTCTGTGGCTTGCTGGCCAGCAGGTTGAAAAAGCAGCCAGGCTCCAGCGACACCACCTGCTTGCGCAGGGGATCATGATCATCCAGCCCCACCTGGTAGCGCATGCGCAAGGTGTGCGTGGGCTGGTCGTAGCGCAGAAAGAACACGCGCTCCAGCTTGAGATCATTGGCGAAATGGCGAATCGATTCACGCAGCGCCAGTTCCAGCTGCTCCTCGCCACTAAGGACAGCAGCCGGCTGTGCCGTTGGCGCCACCGGAAACGGCCCTTCGCGCCACAGAAAGGCACGCGCGGGATAGGTGTAACCGCGCGAACGCGGATTCCTGGCCACGCGCAAGGTGGCATCGCGTACGGCGGCATGCGCCACTTCCGGCGTGCAGCCGATCAAACGTGCAGCTGCGTCGATGCCGATCTGCCACTGCGGACGCCACCAGCCCTGATCCACGCCGTTGGCGGTGGCAATCGCCAGCTTCAGCAGTTGCTTGCGGCGACTGGCACTGCTGCTATCCAGCGTTGCCAGCAGCCCGCTTGGCAGCGACAAGCGCTGGATGAACTGTTCCAGCAGCTTCGGGTAATCCATGGCAAAGACTTCGGACACTTCCTGCAGCAAGGGGCGCTGCGGTTCGCGATTGCGATAGATCAGGTACAAGCAGGCCGGCAGGTTATATACCAGCGCGGCAATAAAGCAGTCCTGCACCCGGGTTTCGCCAATCAGCGCCAGCCATTCCTTGACCAGAAACGCCGCCACCCTGCCCTTGCCCAGCCACTGCCCCAGCGCGTCGATCACCTCCGGGTCCAGCTTGCCGCGGCTCACCATCAGCGCCTGCACATTGCCAAAGCGCTTCTGCACCGTTTCCAGGCCCAGCAGCATCAGCATCTGCTCAACGGTAGGATTGGACTCGCTACGCTGCAGGGCACTGGAGGTGCCCACCATGCGCAGCAGATCCAGCAGCAGGAAGGGGTCGGACAACACCAGGTTGGCCAACTCGGAAAACGCCAGCTCATCCTGATGACGCATCATCATCTGCCGCACCTGCACCGCCGTGTCCGGCAATACCGGCCAGCGGTTTTCATTCAGGGAGGAGAGCCAGTTAGCAAGTTCCATGCGGACGACGCCAGATCAAGAGTTCGGTTTGCAGCATGCCAGACAGGGCAACGCGCTCCTGCGGCTGCACCCCTTGTATCATAAAAGAGTTACTCACCAGCATGGCATCGGGATGGCATTGCTGCTGGAATTGCTGCCACACCCGTGCCATCGGCGCCGGTGACAGAAAAGCGTGCACCACGTCGAATGCGGACCAGTCATAGCGCCAGAAGCTGCCGTAATGCAACTGCACATTCTGCGGCCGCCCTGCCCGCAGATAGCGCAGGCGGCTCCATAGCCACGGCAGCAGCGCATTCTCGATACCACACAGCTGCAGATCCTGTCGTCTGGCAGCAAGACCCAGCACGACACGGCCATCGCCACTGCCAAGGTCCAGCACCCGCGCGGCTTCCGGCAGGCACTCCGCCAGGCGGGCAATGCTTTCGTTTGATGACAGATACAGCGGCACGCGCTCGGTCAGCGCATTGCGTGACAGGGCAAACAGCAGCAGCAAGCCGGCCAGATAAACCCAGGAAGGCAGCTGCCAGCCCAACGCCAGCACCACCAGCGGCATGAACAGCGCCGGTAGCCAGGCGGCCATGCCGCGCCAACCCTGCCAGCGCCCCAGCAACAACACCAACGCGGACTGCAACACAGCCCAATGCAGCGGCTGCGTCAGCGGCGCCACAAAAAACCAGGCCAGCAATGCGGCCAACAGCTGCGTCAGCAGCAGGCGCACCAGACGCCACCGCTGCATGCTAGTGGCCCTGTGGCGCGGCGGCGGCGGCCGCGGCTACCGGTGCCGAGGCTTCCTCGCCCTGCTGGCCACCATCGGTGCGGATCCGGTCCTCGGCCTCCTTGGTCAGGATCACGATGGCAATGCGCCGGTTTTCCGAGCTGAATACATTCTGCTTGTTGATCGGGTCGGCAGCCCCCAGACCCACCACGCGCAGCACTTTTTCATCCAGCATGCCACCAGCCACCATCTCGCGGCGCGCAGCATTGGCACGGTCGGCGGACAGCTCCCAGTTGGTATAGCCGGCGGCGCTACCCGGAAAGCGGTTGGCGTCGGTATGCCCGGAAATACTGATTTTGTTATCGATATCATTCAGCTCGCGGCCGATCTGCTGCAGGATCAGCCTGGTGTGCTCCAGCGGCACAAAGCCACCCGACTGGAACATCGGCCGGTTCTGCTCATCGATGATCATGATGCGCAGGCCATCCGGCGTCATTTCCATGCGAATCTGGTTCTGCAGCGCCTTCAACGCATCATTTTTGCTCAGCGTCATATCCAGCTTCTGCTGAATGCGCTGCTGCAACATCCTCATCCGCTGCTTGTCCTGCTCGCCGCGCCCCTTTTTCTGGTCTGTCTGCTCGCGCGGGCTGCCCTTGGAGACCACGCCGGTAGACTTGGTGAGATCGGTGCCACCGCCCTTGATCACCGAGGTGGAAGCACCAGTACCCTCACCGCCTTGCAGGGCGGTCTTCAGCGGGGACTTGAAATAGTCGGAAATGCCGGCCAGGATGCCGCTGGAAGTAGAGCCCAACAGCCACATCAGCAAAAAAAACGCCATCATGGCAGTAACGAAGTCGGCATAGGCGATCTTCCACGCGCCACCGTGGTGACCGTGCCCGCCTTTCTTGATTTTCTTGACGACGATGGGGCGTTGCGATTCGTCAGCCATGCTGCCTGCCTTTGTCGGGTTGCGCTGCGGGCGCCGGGTTGGCCGCAGCCGTGTGCGTAGGGTTCAGTACGATAGCGCTGCCAGAGCAATGCACATGCTTTCGCTATCGACTGAGATTAGTATGAATAGAAAAAGCGGGTTTGATTGTATCAAAACCCGCTTTTTACTGCTTGTCGACTGCTGACTATCAGGCCAGACCGCGCTCGCGCAGTTTTTTCTCGAAAGTTTCCACACTGCGGGCGGCAGTACCCAGCATGGTATCGATCTCGGCCTTGGTGATCACCAGCGGCGGTGCCGACACCATATGGTCACCGCAGGCACGCATGATCAGGTTGTTGCCGAAGAAGATATCGCGGCACATGGTGCCCATCTCGCCCCAGTTGTCGAACAGCTCGCGAGTGGCCTTGTTCTTCACCAGGGTGAATGCCTGAATCAACCCTACCCCACGCACATCGTCCACATGCTCGAACTGGCCGAAAGTCTCGCGCCAGCGCTGCTGCATGTAGGGGCCGGTTTCTTCCTTCACGCGCTGCACGATACCTTCGTCACGCAGCGCCTTGACGTTGGCGTGCGCCACGGCGGCGGCCACCGGGTGACCGGAGTAGGTGAAGCCGTGATTGAAATCACCACCAGCAGCGATCGTTGCCGCCACATCATTGCCCACGAATACCGCGCCGATCGGCAGATAGCCGGAGGACAGACCCTTGGCGGTGGTAAAGATGTCCGGCTTGAAGCCGAAGTGCTGCTGACCGAACCATTCGCCGGTACGGCCAAAACCGCAGATCACCTCGTCAGCCACCAGCAGGATGTCGTACTTGCGGCAGATGCGCTCGATCTCCGGCCAGTAGGTGGACGGCGGAATGATCACGCCGCCGGCGCCCTGGATCGGCTCGCCCACGAAAGCGGCAACCTTGTCGGCGCCGATTTCCAGAATCTTGTCTTCCAGCCAGCGGGCTGCAGCCACGCCGAACTCTTCCGGCGTCATGTCCTTGCCGTGCTTGTAATACCACGGCTGTTCGATATGGGCGATGCCCGGAATCGGCAGCTCGCCCTGCTCGTGCATATAGGTCATGCCACCCAGCGAAGCGCCACCAATGGTGGAGCCGTGATAGCCGTTCCAGCGACCGATCAGGGTTTTCTTCTGCGGCTTGCCCTTCACGTCCCAGTAGCGACGCACCATGCGGATCATGGTATCCACCGACTCGGAGCCGGAGTTGGTGTAGAACACGTGATCGAAACCGGCCGGCGCCACTTGCGCCAGCAGGTGCGACAACTCCACCACGGCCGGGTGGGAAGTCTTGAAGAAAGTATTGTAGTAGGCCAGTTCGTCCATCTGGCGCTTGGCGACTTCAGACAGATCCTTGCGGCCGTAACCGATATTCACGCACCACAGACCGGCCATGCCGTCGGTGATCTTGTTACCTTCGCTATCCCATAGATAGATACCGTCGGCGTGGGTGATCATGCGCACGCCCTGCTCATTCAGCGAAGCGGTGTCGGTGAACGGATGCAGGTGATGTGCTGCGTCCAGTTCGCGCCACTGAGCGGTGCTGCGTTGTTGCTGCGTCATTTCTACTCTCCTGGATGAAGCGCCCGCGGCCGGGTTGGCCGCAGGCAGATGCACCGGAATCGTCAGCCGGGCCGGCTGCGGTGCTTGTTATGCTTTACACGTGCAGCAGCAGGAAGCGACGTTCCCACGGGCTGATCACGCGGAAGTACTCGGCAAACTCCTTCTCTTTCATGCCGATGAACATCTTCACGAAGCGCGGCCCCAGCACCTCGGCCACATCATGGCAGCGTGACAGACGCTCCAGCGCCTCCTCGGTGCCACGCGGGAACTGGAACGGCAGCTCGTAGGCATCGCTGGCCAGCGGGTCACGCGGCTTGATCTTGTTGACGATACCCAGGTAGCCGCAGGCCAGGGTGGCGGCCATGGCGATGTACGGGTTCACGTCCACGCCGGGTACGCGGTTTTCCACGCGGCGCGCAGCCGGCGAGGAGTGCGGCACGCGCAGGCCCACGGTACGGTTGTCGTAACCCCATTCCACGTTGGTCGGCGCAGCGGTGTAGCGCGAAAGACGGCGATAGGAGTTCACATACGGAGCGAAGAACGGCATGCACTCCGGCAGGTAGTGCTGCAGACCGCCGATGAAGTGCAGGAACATCTCGGATGAGCTGCCATCCGGGTTGCTGAACAGGTTCTTGCCGGTTTCGATGTCGGTCACGCTCTGGTGAATGTGCATCGCACTGCCCGGCTCGCCCTCCATCGGCTTGGCCATGAAGGTGGCGTACATATTGTGGCGGAACGCCGCCTCGCGCACGGTGCGCTTGAACAGGAATACCTGGTCGCACAGATCCAGCGCGTTGCCGTGCAGGAAGTTGATCTCCATCTGCGCAGTGCCGATTTCGTGAATCAGCGTGTCGACTTCCAGATTCTGCGCATGGCAGTAGTCATAAATGTCTTCGAACAGCGGGTCGAACTCGTTCACCGCATCGATGGCGTAGGAGCGACGGCCGAATTCGGCGCGACCGGTACGGCCGATAGGCGGCGCCAGCGGAATATCCGGATCCGGGTTCGGCGACAGCAGGTAGAACTCCATTTCCGGAGCCACAACCGGCGCCCAGCCCTTGTCGGTATACAGCTGCAGCACGCGACGCAGCACGCTGCGCGGCGCCACTTCCACCGGGCTGCCATCGGCGCGGAAGGCGTCGAAGATCAGCTGGGCGGTAGGGTCGGTTGCCCACGGTACAAAGCGCAGGCTGTCCGGATCCGGTTTCAGGACCATGTCCGGATCAGTCAGATCCAGCATGCTGTCATCCGGGTAATCGCCGGTAACTGTCTGGATCAGTACTGCCTCGGGCAGGCGCATTTCGGCCTCGGACACGAACTTGTCCTTCGGCACGATCTTGCCGCGTGCAACGCCGGTCATATCCGGAACAATGCACTCCACTTCGGTGATTCTGTGCTCACGCAACCATTCGAACATTTGGTGACTCATGATGCTTTCCTCTTTTCTCCAGCCTCGCGGGAAGTCAAACCCGGGGCGGATGGTTTGCCGAGTACGCGCCGGCTATTGGTTCCGGCGCATACGGCGCTCCCGGCAGGCATCGCCGAAAGCCTTCAAAATCGCCTGGGACACCTTGTTGTCCCAGTATTTCCACTCCGGGTGCCACTGCACTGCAAAGGCAAAACTCTTGGCTGCTGCCACCCGGTAAGCTTCCACCAGGCCATCCTCCGCCAGCGCCTCCACTTCCAGGCCCAGAGCCAGACGCTTGATCCCCTGCTGATGGATGGAGTTCACCATCACGCTGTCGCAACCCAGCCAGCCATGCAGCAAACCGCCCGCGGCCAACGTTACCGGGTGTGCCGGACCATACATATGATCCAGGTCGGTGGTATCCGGTTCACGGTGGTCGTTCAGCCCGGCCTGCTCCTGTACATGCTGATGCAGCTCGCCGCCCAGCACCACGTTGATCTCCTGGAAACCACGGCAGATACCCAGCAGTGGCACCCCCTCCTGAATCAGCATGTCGATCAGCGGCAGCGTGGTGGCATCGCGCGCCACATCGTGCAAGGTGCCTTCACGGCTCGGCGCACCCTGGTAATGGTGCGGCTCCACATTGGAAGGAGAGCCTGGCAGCAGCACGCCATCAACCATGTCGACAATGGCGCGCAGCTGGGCGGCGTCCCCCAGCGAAGGGATCAGGATGGCAATGCCACCTGCTCCGCCCACCGCGGCGGTGATGTACTTCTCACCCACCGCGTGGAACGGGAACAGCCCGATCTGCTTAACATCACAGGGAATACCGATAATCGGTTGCTGCATGATTTCCTCAGTTGCTCAACTGGCAGCCTTGATGGCGGCCAACGGTTCCACGTACTCGTAACCCAGATCCCGCGCCACCGCGGCGTAGGTCACCTTGCCACGGCACACGTTCAGACCGTTGCGCAGGTGTGGGTTAGCGATCAAAGCTTCGGCCCAGCCCTTGCCGGCCAATTCCAGCGCATACGGCAGCGTGGCATTGGTCAGCGCCATGGTGGAGGTGCGCGCCACGCCGCCCGGCATGTTTGCCACGCAGTAATGCACGATGCCGTCCACAATATAGGTCGGGTCCTGGTGCGTGGTGGCGCGACTGGTTTCGAAGCACCCACCCTGGTCGATGGCCACATCCACCAGCACCGCACCGGTTTTCATATTCTTCAGCATGGCGCGGCTCACCAGCTTGGGCGCCGCCGCCCCCGGAATCAGCACCGCACCCACCACCATGTCGGCGTCGCGTATCGATTCCTCGATGTTGGCCGCATTGGACATCAGTGTCTTGATGCGACCCTGGTAAACGTTGTCGATTTCCTTCAACCGGCCCAGCGACTTGTCCAGCAGGGTGACATCCGCCCCCAGACCCTGCGCCATGCGCGCCGCGTTGAGCCCCACTACGCCACCGCCGATCACTACCACTTTGGCCGGCGCCACGCCCGGCACACCTCCCAGCAACACACCGCGACCACCCTGCGCCTTTTCCAGCGCATGCGCACCGGCCTGTACCGCCATGCGACCAGCCACTTCCGACATCGGCGCCAGCAGCGGCAGGCCGCCACGCTCGTCAGTTACCGTTTCATAGGCAATGGCGATGGCCTCGGATTCCACCAGCAGGCGGGTCTGCTCCGGGTCCGGCGCCAGATGCAGATAGGTAAACAGCACCTGACCGGGGCGCAACATGCGACACTCCACCGGCTGCGGCTCCTTCACCTTGATGATCATGTCGGCCGCAGCAAATACCGCCTCGGCGGTTGCCGCGATCGACGCGCCGGCCTGCAGGTAGTTTTCGTCGGTAAAACCGATGGCCAGACCTGCCTGGGTCTGCACTACTACCTTGTGGCCGGCAGCCACGATTTCACGAACACCGGACGGCGTGAGGCCAACGCGGTACTCGTGATTTTTGATCTCCTTCGGAACGCCTATTAACATAGCTGTCTCCTTTGGGTGTGTCGTGATGTGTTGTACAGGTGTTGTTTAAAAAAATCTACAACAAGCTTGCAAGCACACACTGATTTTGACTATAAATTGCACATGTTGCAAAGATTTTTCGTTATTGCAACGCAGCAAAACAGCCAAAAGCGGTCAAAATCCTTATCATTGAACGTCTAAAATTATTAACATACGGATTGGACAGAAGCATGGATGTCGGAGCACGACTTCGGATGGTTCGCGAACGCATGGGGCTTTCCCAGCGCGAACTGGCCAAAAGAGCTGGCGTAACCAACGGCACGATCTCTTTGATCGAGCAAAATCGCGTCAGCCCCTCGATCAGTTCGCTGCGCAAGGTACTGGAAGGTTTGCCGATGACGTTGTCGGACTTCTTTACCTTTGACGCCGATCCGCAACAACCGCGCGTGTTCTACACCCCGGACGAGCTCCCCAACCTGGGCAACGAACAGATCCAGCTGCTGCTGGTCGGTACGTCCCACGAGCGTCGCGACATCGCCATCCTGCGCGAGGTGTACCAGCCCGAAGCCGATACCGGCCCGGAAATGCTGATGCACGAAGGTCAGGAAGGCGGCGTGGTGCTGAAAGGCCGCATCGAAGTTACCGTCGGTAACGACGTGCGGGTACTCGGCCCCGGCGACGCTTATTACTTTGATAGCAAGTTGCCACACCGTTTTCGCAACGTTGGCGGCGATATTTGCGAAATTGTCAGCGCAAGTTCGCCCCCTACGTTCTGACCGCCCCTGACACCTGGGCGGATAGACACAACAAAGGAGAAACACAATGGCTCGCACCCACGCTCAGTGGAAAGCCTTTTCCAGCGAAATCCAGATCGAAGGCCGCGCCTTCATTGACGGCCAGTACGTAAACGCCGCCGATGGCCGCAGCTTCGACTGCATCAACCCGGCCACTGGCGACAAGCTCGCCAGCATTGCCTGGGCGGGTGAGCATGAAGTGGAGCAAGCCGTAACGGCAGCCCGCCGCGCATTCGACAACGGCGGCTGGTCCGACCTGCCACCGCTGGCCCGTGGCCGTATCCTGAAGCGCTTTGCCGCGCTGATCCGCGAGCACCGCGACGAACTGGCGCTGCTGGAAACCCTGGATGCCGGCAAGCCGATCGGCGACACCACTACGGTGGATGTGCCGGGCGCAGCCTATTGTGTGGAATGGTTCGCCGAAGCCATCGACAAGATCGGCGGCGAAGTGGCGCCGGTAGACCCGAAACTGGTAGGCCTGGTTACCCGCGAAGCCATTGGCGTGGTTGCCGCCGTGGTGCCGTGGAACTTCCCCATCCTGATGGCAAGCTGGAAATTCGGCCCGGCGCTGGCGGCGGGTAACGCCCTAATCCTGAAGCCGTCGGAAAAATCGCCGCTGACCGCCATCCGCCTGGCCGCGCTGGCCAAGCAGGCTGGCATTCCGGACGGTATTTTCCAGGTACTACCGGGCGCCGGCGACGTGGGCAAACGTCTGGCCATGCACATGGATATCGACTGCATCGCCTTCACCGGCTCCACCGGCGTGGGCAAGCTGATTGCCGCCGACGCAGCGCAGTCCAACCTCAAGCGTGTCTGGCTGGAGCTGGGCGGCAAGTCGCCCAATATCGTGCTGTCGGACTGCCCGGACATCGCCCGCGCCGCACGCACCGCGGCCGGTGCCATTTTCTACAACATGGGTGAAATGTGCACCGCCGGCTCGCGCCTGCTGGTGCAGGAAGACATCAAGGATGCCTTCATCGCCGAATTCAAGAAGGCGGCTGCAGGCTTCTACCCTGGTGACCCGCTGGACCCGGCCAGCGGCATGGGCGCCATTGTCGATCGCATCCAGTACGACAAGGTGCTGTCCTACATCGACAAGGCCAAGTCGGAAGGTGCCGAGCTGGTTTGCGGTGGCAAGGCCACCCATACCGATACCGGCCTGTTCATCGAGCCAACCGCTTTCGTGTGCCAGCGTCCGGACATGACCATCTGCCGCGAGGAGATCTTCGGGCCGGTACTGTCCATCATCACCTTCAAGGACGTGGAAGAAGCCATCCGCATCGCCAATGACACCGAATACGGCCTGGCCGCAGCGGTGTGGACCAGCAATGTCACCACCGCACACCAGGTGTCGCGCCGCCTGCGCGCCGGCACGGTGTGGGTGAACTGCTACGACGAAGGCGGCGACATGAACTTCCCGTTCGGCGGCTTCAAGCAATCCGGCAACGGCCGCGACAAGTCGCTGCACGCGCTGGAAAAGTACACCGAGCTGAAATCGACCCTGATCAAGCTGTAAGCGCGCAGCCTGCCAGCCAGCTGGCAGCCTGACACTACCGACAAAGCCCTTCCACACCCTGGAAGGGCTTTGTCTTGGTGGCGACAAAGCCGCGCCCGGGCATGGCCTTGCGGCCAACGACGCCGGCAATACCCCTGCTGCCAGCATGTCGCAATCAGCAAAGTCGTCAGAAAAAAACCGGGCATACTGTCAGCTAGCGTCAGTTGCCACGACCAATGTGCAGTGCCGGGGCTTACGCCGAAAGAGCTAGGTCATCGCCTCCCTCCGGCCAACTGGCAAGCTGCTTGCTTTGACCTACACTGTGTGCAATTCACCCGTATCGGAAAGTGTCGTATGTTGTCAGACCGCTTTGGCAGAAACATCGAATACCTGCGAGTCTCGGTAACCGACCGCTGCGACCTGCGCTGCAGCTACTGCATCCCCAAGGGTTTCAAGGGTTTCGAGGAGCCGGAAAACTGGCTGACCTTCGACGAGATGGAGCGCGTAATCGCCGCCTTCTCCCGCCTGGGTACGCGCCGCATCCGCCTCACCGGCGGCGAGCCGCTGCTGCGCCGCAACCTGCCCGAGCTGGCCGCAAGACTTTCCGCGCTGCCCGGCGTGGAGGACCTGTCGCTGACCACCAATGGCACCCAGCTGGACAAGCATGCACAGGCACTTTTCAAAGCCGGCTTGAACCGGCTGAACGTAAGCCTGGATTCGCTGCGCCGCGACTGCGTGCAGGAGATCAGCGGCAGCGACAGCCTGGACAAGGTGCTGCACGGTCTGGCAGCCGCCCGCGATGCTGGCTTCAAGACCATCAAGATCAATATGGTGCCGATGGTGGGCGTCAACGATGGCGACATCGAGGCAATGATCGCCTTCTGCATCGAAAACAATTTCATCCTGCGCCTGATCGAAGCCATGCCGATGGGTAGTACCGGCCAGCACACCCAGGGGCTGAACCTGAGCCGCCTGCTGACCGATCTTGGCCAGCGCTTCGAGCTGCAGGAAAGCTGCAAGACCCTTGGTGGCGGCCCGGCCCGCTACTGGGAAAGCCGTGACGGCCGCTTCACCCTGGGGCTGATCACGCCGATGTCGCAACATTTCTGCGCCACCTGCAACCGGGTGCGACTGTCGGTGGATGGCACGCTGTACATGTGCCTGGGCCAGGAGGAACGCTACGAGCTGCGCCCGCTGCTGCGCGCCGGCTGCAGCGATGCCGAGCTGGAAGCCGCCATACGCGACGCCATCGAACTCAAGCCGGAAAAGCACGAATTCATCGAACGCCCGCAGCAGGTAGTGCGCTTCATGTCGATGACCGGCGGCTAGCCAGCAGCGTTGGCCGCAAGCTGCGGCCAACCTCGCCTGGCGGTGGGCTCTGCTGCAGCCGGTTTCCCCGCGAGACTGGCCGCACCAGAACCTCTCAAGCGAGCCGCATCATGAACTCGGTCGAACCGCTGCTGGAAGGCTTCCGCCGCTTTCAGCAAGACTACTTTTCCCCGGAACAGAACCTGTACGAGTCACTGCGCCACGGTCAGCACCCGGCCACGCTGGTGATAGGCTGCTGCGATTCGCGCGTGCACCCGCCGGCACTGATGAGCAGCCAGCCGGGCGAAATGTTCGTGGTGCGCAATGTGGCCAATCTGGTGCCGCCCTACAACGCCGGCAACCAGCATGCCAGTGTGGCGGCGGCGCTGGAATTCGCGGTACTCAGCCTGAATGTGGAGCGCATCATCGTGATGGGCCATGCCGGCTGCGGCGGCATCCGCGCCCTGATGCAACGCAGCACCCCGGCCGAAAGCGCCCTCACCCGCTGGCTGGATATCGCCGCGCCGGCACGCGACTTTGTCTACCGCAATCACAGCCACGAAGATGAGCCGCAACGGCTGCGCCGCTGCGAACAGGCGGCGATCATGGTGTCGCTGAACAATCTGCTGAGCTACCCGTGGCTGGCGCAGAAAGTACAGGCTGGCGAACTGGTGCTGGATGGCTGGTATTTCGACCTCAACGACGGCGCACTGTGGGGCTACGATGCCGCAGGCAAGGCATTCATCCCGCTGGTATGCCCGCTGCAGCCACGGCAGCAGGCATCCGCCGCCTGAAACAAGGTTGGCCGCAATTTGCGGCCAACAATGCAATAACAAAAAGCCCTTGCATCACATGCAAGGGCTTTGTCGTTTGCCTCGCTCAGCGCAGCACCACCGTCCGGTTGCCGTTCATGAACACGCGCCGCTCCAGATGGAAACGCACCGCCCGCGCCAGCGCCAGGCACTCCATGTCACGACCGACGGTCAGCAGCTGCTCGGCGCTGTGCGCGTGATCCACCCGCTCCACCACCTGCTCGATGATCGGGCCTTCGTCCAGATCGTCGGTAACGTAGTGCGCAGTGGCGCCGATCAGCTTCACTCCGCGCGCATGCGCCTGATGATAAGGCTTGGCACCCTTGAAGCCCGGCAGGAAGGAATGGTGGATATTGATGGCACGCCCGGACAGCAGGCGCGAGGTTTCCTGCGACAGCACCTGCATATAGCGCGCCAGCACCACCAGCTCGGCCCCGGTGGACTCCACCAGCGCCAGCAGCGCCGCTTCCTGCTGCGGCTTGGTATCCGGCGTCAGCGGCAAATGGTGATAGGGAATGCCATAACTGCGCGCGATCGGCTCCAGGTCCGGGTGATTGGACACCACCGCCACCACATCCATGTCCAGATCGCCCATCTTGCGGCGATACAGCAGGTCGTTCAGGCAGTGATCCAGCTTGGACACCATGATCAGCACGCGCGGGCGCACATGGCTGTCGTGCAGGTTCCACTCCAGCACACCCTGCTCTGCCATGCCGGCAAATGCCTCGCGCAGGCCGGCTTCGGTAAACACGCCATCCAGCGCATGAAAAGTACAGCGCACAAAGAACAGCTCGGTATCCGGGTCGTCGAACACCGCCAGTTCATCGATATAGCAATGCTGCTGGTCCAGCAATTGGGAAATGCGGGCCACCTGGCCTGGGCCGCTGCGGCAGGTACAGGCCAGTGTGTAGCGGTGGGATGCAGTCATGTGTGGTCTCCTCGGCATTACCATTATCGCCCGCTAGGGCATTGCGCTAACCTTAGCTCCCGGTCACGGCGCTGACTGGTCGCCAGCCGTCACAGGCTGGCCTTTTCTGGACATCCACCCTGGTCGTGCGGACATGGGTAGATGTCGGAAACAGACAGGAGCGCATGCGGCCAACATGGCCCAATGCTGGCATAACCTGGGCGCGATGCAAGGAGACAACGTGAACACCCCCATTCTGTGCAGCTATATCGGTGGCCGCAGTATCGACAATCCGGCCCTGCCGCTGGTCGACAATATCGAACCCGCCACCGGCAAGGTACTGTGCCGCGTGCAGCAGGCCGGCGACGACGAAGTAGCGCTGGCGGTTGCCGCTGCCAAGCAGGGCTTTGCCATCTGGTCGGCGATGACCGGCGCCGAGCGTGGCCGCATCCTCAACCGCGCGGCGCAACTGCTGCGTGAGCGCAACGCCGAACTGGCGCTGCTGGAAGTGCGCGACAACGGCAAGCCTATCCAGGAAGCCGAGGTGGTGGACGTGATGTCCGGCGCCGACTGCGTGGAATATTTTGCCGGCCTGGCCGCCAGCATCCACGGCCAGCAGTTTCCGCTGAAAGGCGCATTCGCCTACACCCGCCGCGAGCCGCTGGGCGTGTGTCTGGGCATCGGCGCCTGGAACTACCCGATCCAGATCGCCTGCTGGAAGTCCGCCCCGGCGCTGGCCTGCGGCAATGCCATGATCTACAAGCCGGCCTCGCTCACCCCGATGACCGCCATCGAACTGGCCAAGATCTACACCGAGGCCGGTGTACCGGACGGCGTGTTCAACGTAATCCTGGGCAGCTCCAAGCCGGCGCGCCAGCTGATCGCCCACCCGGACGTGGCCAAGGTATCGGTTACCGGCTCGGTGGAAACCGGCAAGGCAATCATGGCCGATGCTGCCAAGACCCTGAAGCGCGTCACCATGGAACTGGGCGGCAAGTCGCCGCTGATCATCTTCGACGATGCAGACCTGGACCAGGCGGTATCCGCCGCCATGCTGGCCAACTTCTACACCCAGGGCGAAATCTGCACCAACGGCACCCGCGTGTTCGTGCATGAATCCATCCACGACGCCTTCCTGGAAAAACTGGTGGCCCGCACCCGCAAGCTGAAGATCGGCGACCCGCTGCACCCGGATACCCAGGTAGGCGCGCAGATTTCCGGCGACCACGCGGCCACCGTGCTGCGCTATGTCGAACAGGGCATTGCCGAGGGCGCCAGCCTGCTGGCCGGCGGCCAGCGCGTGGAAGTGCCGGGCTGCGAAGGCGGCCACTTCATCGCCCCCACCATCTTTGCCGGCTGTCACGACGACATGAGCATCGTGCGCGAGGAGATCTTCGGGCCGGTAATGTCGGTACTGAAGTTCAAGGATGAGGCCGAAGTACTGGCCCGTGCCAACGACACCCGCCTGGGCCTGGCTGCCGGCGTATTCACCCGTGATCTGGCTCGCGGCCACCGCATGGCGGAAAAACTGCAGGCCGGTGTTTGCTGGATCAACAACTACAACATCACGCCGATCGAAATGCCGTTTGGCGGTTTGAAAGAATCCGGCATCGGCCACGAGAACAGCCTGGTCACGCTGGATCACTACACCCAACTCAAGAGCGTGTACGTGGAGCTGAGCGGCGTCGCCTGCCCGTACGAATAAGGCAGCACCGCCACGACAACCGCGTTGCGCACCCGGCTCGGGCACGCGGCGCGGTTTTGCCTGCCACACCCAGATGCACCCGCCCACCCTGAACGCGGCCCAGCCGCAAGAGAACGGTCATGAAACAGGAATTCGACTACATCATCGTCGGCGCCGGCTCAGCCGGCTGTGTGTTGGCCGCACGCCTGACCGAGGATGCCGATGTCAGCGTGCTGCTGCTGGAAGCCGGCGGCCCGGACTGGCGCCTGGACTGGCGCACCCAGATGCCGGCGGCGCTGGCCTACCCGCTGCAGGGCAAAACCTACAACTGGGCCTACACCACCCAGCCAGAGCCGCACATGGGCAACCGCATCATGACCCAGGGTCGCGGCAAGGGCCTGGGCGGCTCCTCGCTGATCAACGGCATGGTCTACATTCGTGGCAATGCCATGGATTACGACAACTGGGCCAGCATGAAAGGGCTGGAAGACTGGAGCTACCGTGACTGCCTGCCCTACTTCCGCAAGGCGGAAACCTATGACAAGGGCGGCAACGATTACCACGGCGATGCCGGCCCGCTGCACGTCACCACCCCCAAGGCCGATATCTCACCATTGTTTGCCGCCTTCGTGGCTGCTGGCGAGCAGGCCGGTTACCCGCGCACCGACGACCTGAACGGCTACCGCCAGGAAGGCTTCGGCCCGATGGATCGCACCACCACTGCCGATGGCCGCCGCTGCAGCACCTCGCTGGCGTACCTGGACACCGCCCGCAAGCGGCCAACCCTGCAGGTAAAAACCCGCGCCCTGGCCGACCGCATCCTGTTCGATGGCAAACGTGCCATCGGTGTGAGCTATCTGCAGGGCGGCAGCTGGCATCAGGCCTACGCCAAGCGCGAGGTCATCGTCAGCAACGGCGCCATCGCCTCGCCGCAGCTGCTGCTGCGCTCCGGGGTGGGCAATGCCGACGAATTGCGCGCCATGGGCATCAACAGCGTAGTTCACCTGCCCGGCGTGGGCGAGAACCTGCAGGATCACCTGGAAATGTACCTGCAGTACGAATGCACCAAACCAGTATCGCTCTACCCGGCGCTGCTGTGGTGGAACAAGCCAGCAATCGGTATCGAGTGGTATCTGCGCGGCACCGGCATTGCTGCCAGCAACCACTTCGAGGCCGGCGGTTTCATCCGCAGCAGCGAGCAGTTCGCCTGGCCGAACCTGCAGTACCACTTCATTCCGCTGGCAATGAACTACGACGGCAGCAACCCGGTGAAGGCGCACGGCTTCCAGTGCCACGTCGGCTCCATGCGCTCGCCCAGCACCGGCAGCATCAAGCTGAAAAGCTGCGATCCGCGCGACCACCCGATCCTGCGTTTCAACTACATGGCGCACGACATCGACTGGCAGGAATTCCGCGCCGGGGTGCGTATCACCCGCGAGATCATCGGCCAGCGCGCCATGGATGAATTCCGCGGCAAGGAGATCAAGCCGGGCATGATGATCAAGAGCGATGCAGAGATCGACGCCTTCGTGCGCGAGCATGCCGAAACCGCGCTGCACCCGTCCTGCACCTGCAAGATGGGCGATGCCAGCGACCCGATGGCGGTGGTGGACAACGAAGGCCGCGTGCACGGCTTGTCCGGGCTGCGCGTGGTGGATGCCTCGATCATGCCGCAGGTCACTACCGGCAACCTCAACGCGCCCACCATCATGATGGCGGAGAAGATCGCCGACCGTATCCGCGGCCGCGCGCCGCTGGCGCGCTCGCAAGCGCCCTATTTCGTTGCCGACCGGCAGCCGCTGAAACTGGCAGCCGCCGGCAAGGGGCCGGACGCCCCCTTGTTATGGGCCCCGCCAGCGACAGCAGGCAGCCGCTGAGCCAGCGCCCTCCAGAAACACAAATGCCCACTTGCGTGGGCATTTTTCGTTTTCGAACAATCAGCCGATCACGGCCAGTGCATGCTCGGGCAGCCAGTCGGCGCCGCCACGCGGCCAGGCCACCAGCACGCCACGCGCGCGATCGCAAGCCACCACGGTGCCATCAAATTTCTCGACATAGCCGCGCGGCACATAATTCACACGCAGACCGGGTTCAAATTGCTCATTCGTGCCAACAAACATTGCCATCAGGCTGGAGAAGATATTATTCATTTCGGAGTCCAATACGCTTTCATGCATCACAATATGGCGTAATTGTATCCAACGATGCTGCGCCGCAACATCATGATTGCGACAAATTTGTTCGACATTGATCAAGAAAATGTACTTTTACAAACATGCATAGCCTTAGAATGCGCAGAAAAGCAAATGGCCCGCCAGCGATTTCGCTGTGGGCCACCTCTTTCCCGCACCAGGCATATCCGCAACCCGGCAACCACCGGCAACTGGCCTACACCTCGAACAGGTCGCGCTCGCCGGTATTTTCTTCCGCCTCGGAAAACCAGTCCGGCGCACGGCGGCAGACCATCAGCAGATTGGCCAGGCTGTCGGCATCCTGCTGCACCACCTTCAGCTGGCGCGCCAGCTTCTTGTGACTATCGTCCACCAGCCATTTGCCGACAAAAAAACCACCCACTGCCCCGGCCAGCGCACCATACAGACCAGCCAGCGCCGCCCCCAGCAACACCATGCCGATACTGGCAGCGGCACCTATCATCCACGGTTTGCCATGTGCCGTGTGCTTGGCTGCCTGCAGCTGCTGTCGCACGGCATTCAACTCGTTCTGCAACACATCGCACACCAGACGTCGGGGCATGCGCCGCGCCATGATCAGCGTCTTGCGCTGCTCGACATCCGGCACCGCGAAATAGGCCTCGCGCAGCTTGCGGCGCACCTTGCCGATGCGACTGGAGACATAGTCGTAACTTGCCTGCTGCTTGCCCACCCCGGCCGGCCGGCCACCGAACAACTCCCGCAACGCCACCAGCTCCACCGGCACGCCAACCTTGCCTTCGCTTTCGATCAGCGCCACCTGCTCGGCGATGCCCAGCTCCTGCTCCAGCGCATGGTATTTGTCCTGGTACTGCGTGCATTTCTTTTCGACTTCATATAGCCGACTGGAACGCACACTACCGCCCTGTGTTGCCATGAAGCCCTCCCGCCATGGGTCGCGTCGACATGCCGCCATCTAACGCTTTATAGCTCAGGCTTTTCGACACTACACGCCAGCCGCACTTGCGCCAGCGCAAGCACAAGCCGATTGCAAACCCTGCGGCGGCGTGGTCAGCCCAGGTTTTTCGGCCCGAAGGCGCCGGGCAGCAGCGCGTCCAGCCTGGTGTTTACCTGTTCCGGCCCATCACAGATGGTGCGCACCGCCATCTGCGGGCCGAACTCGTTCAGCACCTGGCGGCAGGCGCCGCATGGCGGCGTGGGCACGCTGGTGGGGGTGTAGATACAGATGGCCACCACCTCGCGCATGCCGTCAGCTCGGGCACTGAAGATGGCGGTGCGTTCGGCACAGTTGGTCAGGCCGTAAGAGGCGTTTTCCACATTACAGCCACGCACGATGCGGCCATCGCTGGTGAGCAGCGCGGCGCCAACGGCAAAGCGGCTGTATGGCACGTATGCCTGCTGCGCAGCGGCGCGCGCCTGCCGCTCCAGTTCCTGCCAGGGGATGTCGTGAGCCATGCCGTTTCTCCTTGAAATGGGGGCGCGATGTTCCACCTGCGTCAGTGGCTTGTCAATCGCCGGGAGGCCAGCTGTGGCAGCCTGGCCGCAGTAATGACAAGGCCGGGCATCGCCCGGCCTTGTCCCTTGCATGGCGACAGCTCAGTCCTCGCTACCCACTTCGGCAAAGTCGTCGTCGTTCAGCGGGTCGCCAAGGCCGGCGGCCACCAGCTCTTCGCGGGTAAGCAGGAACACGAAGCCATCGCCGCTTTCGGTTTCCATCCAGGTGAACGGCAGGCTGGGGTAGGAAGCTTCCAGCACATCGCGGTTGTGGCCGATTTCCACCAGCAGCACACCATGCGGATTCAGCAGGCGGGCAGCGTTCTGCAGGATCACGTGGGTAGCGTCCAGGCCGTCTTCGCCGGAACCCAGTGCCAGTTCCGGCTCATGCAGGTATTCCGCCGGCAGCGCGTCCACCGATTCGGCATCCACATACGGCGGGTTGGCGATGATCAGGTCGTACGGCTCTTCCAGGCCTTCCACCAGATCGCTGTGGATCAGCTGGATGCGCTCTTCAAGGCCGTAGTTCTGTACGTTGATGCTGGCCACTTCCAGTGCGTCCAGCGAGATGTCTACCGCGTCGATGTCGGCGTCCGGGTAGTGGTGCGCCAGCTGGATCGCCAGGCAGCCGGAGCCGGTGCACAGGTCCAGCGCGCGGTTGACCAGCTCCGGATGCTCGATCCACGGCGCCAGCGGCTCGCCCAGCAGCTCGTAGATAAAGGAGCGCGGCACGATCACGCGCTCATCCACGTAGAAATTGAACTCGCCCTGCCAGGCTTCATGGGTAAGGTAAGCCACCGGTACGCGCTCTTCGGCACGACGCTCGATCAGATCGATCACGTCCTTCACCTCGGTGTCCAGCAGACGGGCATCCAGGAACGGCTCCAGGCGGTCGATCGGCAACTTCAGCGCCGACAGCAGCAGGTAGGCGGCCTCGTCATAGGCGTTGTCGGTGCCGTGGCCGTAGGTCAGCCCGGCATCGTTGAAGCGGGAGACGGCAAAGCGCAGCAGGTCGCGCACAGTGTGGAGGCTGCTGGCAGCTTGGGCGTACATGGCAATCCTTTCTCATCGGGGCGCCGCGTGGCGGCGCCGTAAAACGGACAAGGTTGGCCGCGGCCAACCTTGCGCTGCTACCGCAGCATAGTTCGTCAAACGGGCGCGATTATCGCTCAGAACGGCAACGTTGCGCTGGTTTCCTTGGCCAATACGCGGCGGAAATCGTCCTGGATGCGCTGCAGCGCGGCGGCGTTATCGGCCTCGAAGCGCAGCACGATCACCGGCGTGGTATTGGAGGCACGCATCAGGCCGAAGCCATCGGTGTACTCCACCCGCAGGCCGTCGATGCTGATGATGTTCTCGGCGCCTTCGAACTGCGCGCTGTGCTGCAGGCGGGCGATCAGTGCGTGGTTTTCGCCTTCCGCGGTCTTCAGGTTCAGCTCCGGCGTGGACAGCGCGTTCGGCAGTGCATTCAGCAGCGCCGACGGATCGGCCACCCTGGACAGGATCTCCAGCAGGCGTGCGCCGGCATACAGGCCATCGTCAAAGCCATACCAGCGTTCCTTGAAGAACACGTGACCGGACATCTCGCCAGCCAGGCCGGCATCCGGATGCTCCTTGAGCGCGGCCTTCATGAAGCTGTGACCGGTGCGGTTGATCAGCGGCTCGCCACCGGCGGCACGCACGGCCGGCGCCAGCAGGCGGGTACATTTCACGTCGTAGATGATCTTGCAGCCCGGCTGGCGCGACAGCACGTCCTGCGCGAACAGGATCAACTGGCGATCCGGCCAGATGATATTGCCGTCCTTGGTCACCACGCCCAGGCGGTCGCCATCGCCATCGAAGGCCAGACCGATTTCGGCATCGGTGTCGCGCAGCGCCTGGATCACGTCCTGCAGGTTTTCCGGCTTGGCCGGATCCGGGTGGTGGTTGGGAAAGTTGCCATCCACCTCGCAGAACAGCTTGTGCACCTCGCAACCCAGGCCGCGGAACAGCTCGGGGGCGAAATCGCCCGGCACACCGTTGCCGCAATCCACCACCACTTTCATCGGCCGCGCCAGCTTGATGTCGCCCTCGATGCGCGCCAGGTACTCGTCGACAATATCGTGCGTGCGGTAACCGCCATGGCCGCTGGCAAAGTCATTGTTGACGATGCGCTGGTACAGCTTCTGGATCCAGTCGCCAGCCAGCGTGTCACCACCCAGCATCATCTTGAAGCCGTTGTAGTCCGGCGGATTGTGGCTGCCGGTAACCATCACGCCGGAGAACGTTTCCAGCTGGTAGGCCGCGAAATACAGCATCGGTGTGGCTACGCGGCCAACATCGATCACGTCCACGCCGGCGGCGCGGATGCCGTCGGACAGCGCACTGGCCAGTTCCGGGCCGGACAGGCGGCCATCACGGCCAATGCAGATGGTGCCGACATTGCGCTCGCGCGCTTCGGAGCCGATGGCACGGCCGATCAGGCGGGCCACGTCGGCGGTAATGGTGTCACCCACGATGCCGCGGATGTCGTAGGCCTTGAAAATGGAGGCTGCAATATTCATCACGGGAAATTCCACTTGCTCGGGTTCCAAAATGGCATCGCCGGCATGGCCGGCGACGAAGGGTCGGATAGGCAGGCAGCTCAGGCCAGTGAGCGCGACAATTCCACCAGTTCATCCAGCTTGCGGCGTGCCTTGCCGCTGTCGATCACATCACGCGCCAGCGCCACGCCATCCTGCAGGCTGTCGGCAATACCTGCAGTGTAGATGGCGGCAGCCGCGTTCAGCAGCACGATATCGCGTGCCGGGCCAGCCTCGCCCGCCAGCACGGCCAGCAGGATGTTGCGCGACTGTTCGGCGCTTTCCGCGCGCAGCATCGGCAGTGCGGCGTAGCCAAGGCCGAACTGCGCCGGGTCCAGCCGGTATTCGCGAATGTGGCCGTCTTTCAGCTCCGCCACCAGGGTGTCGCCGGACAGGGTGATCTCGTCCAGGCCATCCTCGCCATGCACGATCATTACCCGCTCGCTGCCCAGTGCCTGCAGCACGCGTGCCTGAATGCCCACAAGGTCGGGGTGGAACACGCCCATTACCTGGTTGGGAGCATCCGCCGGGTTGGTCAGCGGGCCCAGGATATTGAAGATGGTGCGCACGCCCAGCTCGCGACGCACCGGCGCCACGTATTTCATCGCGGTGTGGTGGTTGGGGGCAAACATGAAACCCACACCGATCTCGTCGATACAGCGGCCAACCTGCTCTGCCGACAGGTTCAGATTCACACCCAGCGCCTCCAGCACATCGGCGCTACCGGAGCTGGACGATACCGAACGGCCGCCATGCTTGGCCACGCGCGCACCAGCGGCGGCAGTAACGAAGGCCGAGGTGGTGGAGATATTGAAAGTGTGGCACTTGTCGCCACCGGTACCACAGGTGTCTACCAGGTGGCGACGATCCGTCACCGGCACCTTGATGGCAAATTCGCGCATCACCTGCGCCGAGGCGGCGATCTCCGACACGCTTTCGGTTTTCACGCGCAGGCCCACCAGGATGGCAGCGATCACCGTAGGTGGCACTTCGCCGCGCATGATCTGGCGCATCAGGTCCAGCATTTCGTCGTGGAACAGCTCGTTCAGGTCAATCAGGCGATTGAGGGCGGCCTGCGGGGTGATCATCTTGTTGTTCTCCGTGGGATATCAGGCAAATTCTTGCAGGAAATTCTGCAGCATCCGGTGGCCATGCTCGGTGAGGATGGATTCCGGATGAAACTGCACGCCTTCGATGGGCAGGGTCTTGTGACGCACGCCCATGATCTCGCCGTCTTCGGTCCAGGCAGTGATATCCAGGCAGTCCGGCAGGGTTTCGCGCTCGATCACCAGCGAATGGTAACGGGTGCAGGTTACTGGGTTGGGCAGGTCACGGAACATGCCCACATTGTGGTGCTGTACCGGCGATACCTTGCCATGCATCAGCTGCTTGGCATGGATGATGTTGCCGCCAAACGCCTGGCCGATGCTCTGGTGGCCAAGACACACGCCCATGATCGGCAGCTTGCCGGCAAAGTGATGAATGGCCGCCAGCGAAATACCGGCCTCGTTCGGCGTGCAGGGGCCAGGCGACAGCACCAGGTACTGCGGCGCCAGCGCTTCGATTTCCTGCAGGGTGATCTCGTCGTTGCGGAACACCTTCACCTCTTGCCCCAGCTCGCCAAAGTACTGCACCAGGTTGTAGGTAAAGGAGTCGTAGTTGTCGATCATCAATAACATAGTGGGTCTACAAGCCTTATTTCTAGCGGCTCATGTGCCGCATCTATGAGTTTTTATCCTGTTTTGCCACGGGTGCCAATAGCGGCCGGCAGAACAGGGTTACAGGATAACACGATGGAATTGAGGCTGCCTCGTGCAGCCGGCACACCATCCATACAGCATGCCTGCAGACCCACTTATACCTTGCGCCGGTGATGCAAACCCGCGGCAGCGCAGTGACGGAGTTTGCTCAGGCAGACTGCATCTCGCCGGGTGCGGTCAATCAGCCACCACGTTTTGTTGGTGTCGGCATGGCTACAGCCCCCCCTTTTGTACGTTTTGTGCTGTACAACAATTGGTAAATCCTTAAAATTTCATTATGCCGTTCCGCATCAAGCGGGCTTCTACACGCCATCCTTGGGCTGTAGTTCGGTGCGGATAGTTACAGGAGGCTGTCCATGTTCAGCCAGACACACAAACAAGCAGCCGGCCAATGGCAAGCGGCACGTGATGCCATGCCGGCACCACGCCGGCACAAGTTGCGATGAAGCACCACTTCAAAGGCAACAAGCAACAACTACCCAGCAAGCCCTGCGCCGGCTGCGGGCGCCCCATGAGCTGGCGCCGCAAATGGGCGCAATGCTGGGAGCAGGTAAAGTACTGCTCCCAGCGTTGCCGGTGGCAGCACTGAACCATGACCGAGCTGCGACTGATACTGGGCGACCAGCTCAACCCGCTGCACAGCTGGTTTGCCCAACCGCGCCCGGATGTGGTGTACCTGCTGCTGGAGCTGCGGCAGGAAACCGGCTATGTGCTGCACCATGCACAGAAGCTGCTGGCGATTCTGGTGGCGATGCGCGACTTTGCCCGCCAGCTGAAAGCCGCCGGACATCGGGTGCGTTACGTTGCCATCGACCACCCCAGCAACCGTGGCTCGCTGGAAGACAACCTGGATGTCCTGCTGCAGCATTACCAGCCGCAGGCATTCCGCTGGCAGCAGCCGGATGAATGGCGACTGGACCAGCAACTGCAGCAGTGGGCGGCACGGCAGCAGATTCCCTGCCAGGCGGTGGACAGCGAACACTTCTACACTTCCCGCCAGGAAGCCGGCCAGCTGTTCGCCGGCCAGACGCAGTGGCGCATGGAAACCTTCTACCGGCAGATGCGCAAGCGCCACCAGGTGCTACTGGCTGCAGATGGCCGCCCGGCAGGTGGCAAGTGGAATTACGACCACGACAATCGCAAGGCCTGGCATGGCACGCCGCCAGCGCCGGCCGATAACCGGCCACGCCACGACCACAGCGCGCTGTGGCACAGCCTGCAGGCCGCTGGCATCGATTCATTCGGCGAGCCGTCAGCAGGGGCACTACCCTGGCCGTTGAACCGTGATGAGGCCCTGCAGCAGCTGCGTGCCTTCATCACCCACGGCCTGCCGCACTTCGGCGACTACCAGGACGCCATGCACAGCAGCCAGCCACGGCTGTTCCATTCGCTGCTGTCCTTTGCCCTCAACACCAAAATGCTGTCGCCGCGCGAAGTGGTCCGTGCCGCCGAGCAGGCCTGGCATAGCGGCCATGCGCCGCTGCCGGCGGTGGAAGGCTTCATCCGCCAGATACTGGGCTGGCGCGAATACGTGCGCGGCGTGTACTGGGCGCGCATGCCGGACTATGTACACAGCAACGGCTTTGACCACCAACTGCCGCTGCCCGGCTGGTTCTGGCATGGCAACACTGGCATGCGCTGCCTGGCGCTGGCCATCGGCCAGTCGCTGCGCGATGCCTATGCACACCACATCCAGCGCCTGATGGTGATCGGCAATTTCGCCCTGCTGGCCGGGCTGTCGCCACAGGCGCTGCACCAGTGGTACCTGGGGGTGTATATCGACGCCTTCGAATGGGTGGAGCTGCCGAACACCCTGGGCATGAGCCAGTATGCCGACGGCGGCCTGCTGGCCAGCAAGCCTTATGTCTCCGGCAGCGCCTACCTGCACCGCATGGGCGATTACTGCGGCAGCTGCCGCTACCGCCGCGAGCAGCGACATGGCGAGCAGGCCTGCCCGTTCAATGCGCTGTACTGGGATTTCTTCCAGCGCCAGCAGTACCGGCTTGCGGCCAACCCCAGGCTGGCACTGGTGTACCGGCAACTGGACGCGATGCCGGATACGGAAAGGCGGGCCATCACCAACACGGCGGCACAGCTGCGCCAACGGCTGGAAACACTGTGACACCACAACAAGCAAGGTTCCCCATGCCCACTTCCCGCCTGATCACCGCCCTGCTACTGGCCGGCAGCCTGTTTAGCGCCGGGTGTAGCACCCTGCCCCCGACTGGCATCCAGCCGGTGGGCAATTTTTCGCTGATGCGCTACAGCGGCAACTGGTACGAAATTGCCCGCCTGGATCACAGCTTCGAACGTGGCATGACGGATGTCAGCGCCGAATACAGCCAGAACAGCGACGGCAGCATCCGGGTACTGAACCGTGGTTACGATGTGGCCGGCGGCCGCTGGAAGCAGGCACAGGGCCGGGCACTGTTCAATGTCGACCCGCAAACCGCCTCGCTGAAGGTGTCATTTTTCGGACCGTTCTATGGCGGCTACCACGTGGTGGCACTGGACGCGGACTACCGCTGGGCACTGGTGGCCGGCAACAACCGCAACTATCTGTGGATTCTGGCGCGGGAACGACAGCTGCCGGACGAGGTGCGCCACACGCTGCTACAGCAGGCGCGCAGCCTGGGCTTCGACACCAGCCAGCTGATCTGGGTCAGCCACAGCCGCGGCCAACCTTGAAAGGAGTGCACGCCATGCCCCTACGCCTGAACCCGCGCAAGCTGCTGCTTAGCAAGTGGACGGCAGTACAGCCGCGCAACAAGGAAAAGCACTTCATCGTGACCCGGCTGCTGCTGCCGGAGGATCCGGCTCAGCCGATAACGGAGGTAGAACTGGAGGCGGTCTACAGCCGGCGCAGCCAGGTAATTGCCTGGCAGACGCTGACCGATGCCACCTTATGGCGCCAGGGCTGGCAGTAAGGCGCTAGCTGTGCGCGGCCAACCAGCCAGCAACCAGCGTGTCCAGTTCGGTGAGATCGCGCACATGGCAGACACGTGGCGGCAAGCCATGCAATTGACGGCAGCCGCCACCTCCCACCCAAAGCTGCGCCTGCGCCGGCAACTGCGCCGCCAGCTGCGTCAGGTCGCCGGCGACATCCCCCTGGTAGGACGGCGAGAACGACAGCACCACCACATCCACCGTATGTTTGGCCGCCGCCTGCACGATATCGCCCAGCGGCATCTGCGCACCGAAGGCGATGGTGTCGCAGCCCTGTAGCCGCAGCAGCGCCTCCACCATCAGCAGACCCAGCACATGCTGCTCGCCGGGGCAGGTGGTAAGCATCACCCGCGGGTTCTGCCGACCAGCCGGCACCGCGGTCAGCGATTCGCGGATCACCCGGGTGATTTCTTCCGAATACAAATGCTCTTCATACACCTGCAGCTCGCCGCGCAGCCAGGCATCGCCCACCAAGCGGTTGGCCGCAGGCAGGAACTCCAGCACAAAGCGACGCAGGCCCAGCTCCAGCAGCTGGTGACGCAGATACTCGCGCGCCTCTGCCGCCACGTGGCCTTGCAACACCGATACCAGCCGACTGCAATTGGCCGGCACTTCCAGCTTCGGGGTATGGCTTTCGGTCAGCGCCTGCAAAGCCGCCATTTCCAGCCGCACCAGCTTGCCGGGGCGGAAGCCCAAGTCCAGCAGCCGGCTGATCAGCTTGAGCTTGGCCACTTCCGCCGGCGCATACTGACGGTCGCCGGCAGCATCACGCTGCGGCAGCGGAAAGCCGTAACGCCGCTCCCACATGCGCAACAAATCTTTGGGAATCCCCGTCTCGCGCTCTACAGCAGCGATCGGGAGCCCGGAGGCGGAAGGGGTAGTGACGGCAGACATGGCAGAATCAGCTTGAAGAAGGCCAAAGGCGGGCATTATGCCATGCGCCGCTTGAGGCGGCGCAGCAGCCAGCCCAGCACTGGCAGTTGTTCATACACGCCTGCGGCGGCGTCCCAGTAATCGAGGTGCTCGCAGATCAACCCGGCAGCGTCCAGCCGGAACAAGGTGCCGCCATGAATCTGCAGCTGGCGGCCATGCAGTGCAAAGCAGAAATCCCAGTTCACGAATGCACGGCTCCCCTGCTGCACTACCTCGCCGATGACGAAGCGCGGCTGACCGAGGGTGCGGAACATGCGCGCATACACCGCCTGTATCGCCTCCCTGCCCTGCAGGGCCTGGAATGGGTCACGAAAGCGCGCATCGGCGGCATACACCTGGTCGATCTGCGCCAGCGTGGCGGGCGACAGGCTGGCAAACCAGTCCAGGTGGCGGGCAAGCATCTCGTTCATAAGCCGGTAACCTTGTGTGCCAGCCAGAAATACAGCCGGTAAGGCAGATGCGCCGCCAGCTTCAGCGCCAGGCTGAAACGACGCGGAAAGTGGATATCGAAATCGCCGCGCGCCAACCCGCCCAGCACGGCGCTGGCGGCCTGCTCGGCACTGATCAGCGCCGGCATGGCGAAATCGTTCTGCGCCGTGAGCCGCGTGGCGACAAAGCCCGGATTCACCACGTGCACGCCGATGCCGCGCGGCCGCAAATCCAGGTACAGGGTCTGGGCAAAGTGATTCACCGCCGCCTTGGTGGCGCCATACACCAGCCCGTTGGGCATGCCGGCCCAGCCGGCAACGCTGGCCACCAGCACGATGCTGCCTTGCTGCTGCGCCAGCAAGGTGGGCACCACGGCGGCGGTACCGTACATCACCCCCAGCAGGTTGACGTCCACCATCTGGCGCGCCAGCTGCGGCGTCAGCTGCCAGGCACGCACCGCGCGGTAGTCCCCGGCCAGCATCACCACCAGGTCGATGCGCGGCCAACGTTGCAACAGTTGGCCGCAGGCCTGCTGCCAGTCCTGCTCGCGGGTGACATCCAGCGGCAACACCATACAGCCGGCATCGTCGCCGGCTACCTCGCGCAGCGCATCCTCGCTGCGCCCGGACAGTGCCAGCACCGCACCGGCAGCACGCAGCTGCCGTGCCAGTGCGGCGCCAATGCCGTGGCCGGCGCCGATCAGCCATACATGCCGGCCCTGCCAGTCGCGCAGCCTGGGATTGAGACTCACGGCGCGTCCTCCTTGCGGATATACAGCGTTACCTCACCCAGGCGCACGCCGAACTTGCTCATCACCGAGCGATTCAGCACGCTGCGCGCGTCCAGCTGGTACATCCAGTCATCAAAACGCACCTCGTACTCCTTGCCATCCACCGGCAGGCGCAGGGTGTAGTCCCAGAACAGCGCAAAGCCCTCGGTGCGGCCGCTGGCCTCGCCCACCACATCGGCAGCGGTACCGCTATAGCGGCCATCCGGCAGTTTTTTCAGGGTCCACACCCGGCGCTGGGTTTCGCCATCGTCGTAGCGGAACTGCTCATCCAGCACGCCGCTATCGCCCTGCCAGCGGCCCTGCATGCTGACGGTAAAGCGCCGCAGCACCTTGCCGCTGCGATCCTGGAACATGCCATGCGCGGTTAGCGGGCCGTTGAAGAACTGCCGCAGGTCAAAGCCTGGTTGCGTGCCACGGTAATCCTCGATGCCGGCGGTGGAACAGCCCGCCAGCAGGCCCAGCATCAGCACAAGGGCGGTACGACAGATTTGCCACATGGTGAAACTCCGGTTTGCGGCAGGCGGCGCAACAGCCACCAGGCCGACAGTTTGCAGATCGCCGGCAGGCCGGCGTACAGATACAGCAGGCCGCCGGCCGCGTCTCCC
The DNA here is from genome assembly GCF_042648905.1 of Vogesella amnigena. NCBI lineage: Bacteria > Pseudomonadati > Pseudomonadota > Betaproteobacteria > Neisseriales > Chromobacteriaceae > Vogesella > Vogesella amnigena. The sequence goes on from NZ_JBHRYH010000046.1 coordinate 208,907, forward strand.
GGCTGGTAGCCGCTCCACTGCGCCAGCGGCAGGGCGATGCCGGCAGCCAGTGCCAGCGCCAGCTTGGCCAGCATCGACACCACGCCAAAAGCCGCACCGCCGTGACTCGCCACGTTCTGCCCCAGCTCATCGGCCACCAGCGCGCTGCCAAATGCCAGATCCGCCCCCAGCGCCAGCCCGGTCAGCACACACACCAGGGCAAAACCGGCAATGTCACCACCTCCCAGCCACAGCACCGGCAGGAATCCCGACAGCGCCAGCAGCATGCCGGCGCGCCAGGCGCGCACCTTGCCGATACGGTCCGCCAGCCTTACCCACAGCGGCATCGCCAGCATGGCGGCCAGGAAGTACAGCAACAGCAGCGGCCCGGCGGCAGCGCTTACCTGCAGCACATCGGCCACATAGAACTGGAACAGCGTGGTCGGCAGCGCCATGGCCAGGCCGTTGAGCAGCAGCACCAGCGCGGCCAGCTGCAAGCTGCGCGAGCGCCACCAGTCGGCAGCCTGCCTGCCGGCGGCCAACTGTGCCGGTACCGCTGGCGCCATGGCGCTAGCCAGCAGTGCTAGCACACTGCACGGCAGCAGCAACCACAGGAACTGCCGCATGGCCACCAGCTCGCCACTGCTTGCCGCCCACCAGGCGGGCAAGGCCGCCGCCAACAACACGCCAAGCACACCCCAGCCTTCGCGCCAGGCAGCCACCCGCATGCGCCCGGCCGGGGTGGGCCACAGCGCCGCGCCGTAGCGCAGCAGCGCAATGTTCAGCCAGCCGTGCGCCAGATACACCAGCACCAGGGCAGTCGCCAGCTGCGGCAGCAGCGCCGCAGCCGCCTGCGGGTACAGCAGCCAGCCATAGCCGGCCAGCCCGAGCATGCACGCCAGCAGGTTGGCCGCGTGCTGCTGCGCCGGCAGCAGCATGTCCTGCCAGCGGCCCAGCAAGGGGTCGAGCAGCGTATCCAGCAGCCGGCAGGCAAACAGCACCACGCCCAGGCTGCCCAGCGCCACGCCGAATTCACGGGCATACAGCGCCGGGGTATGCACGTACAGCGGCAGCGCCACCATGGCCAGCGGCAAGCCACCCATGCCAGCCAAGGCCAACTGCCGCGCGTTCACCCCGGGCTCCGCAGCAGCTGTTGCCGCAGCGCCGGCGCACGCGATGCCGGATCGAGCCAGATGCGGAAGAACAGCCGCCCGAACAGCGGGTCCTCCACCGTGGCGGTAAGCCGGCCGTTGTGCCAGAAGCGCACGCTGCCCGCCTGGTAGGCACCGATGATTTCATCGCCCTGCTTCACATCGGGAAAGGCGTTCTGCATCAGCGCCCGCCAGCTGTTCTTGCGCTCTGGCGGCATGCCGTAGCGCTGCATTTCCTCCACGCTGGCATCCACGATGCGGGCCGAGGGAATGTCCCGCGCGTAGCGCAGCGACAGCGCAAACGGCTGACTCCAGTCAAACGACTGCCCCTGGCGGGTATACAGCGTGGCGTCGTACAGCTTGAAGCCGAACCAGCGCAGATCGCCCGCCCCCAAAGGCTGCAAACCGTTCAACTCTGCAGGTAGTGCCATGGCAGCCTCCGACAACAACAGCAGGGCCACGCCGCAGCGCCAGGCGCTAGGCACGCCGCTGGATTTCCAGTTGGCAAACATCGGTTCTCCCCGCTTCGAACGCCGCGATGCAGTAGTACAGATAGAACTGCCACAGGCGGATGAAGGCATCGTCAAAGCCATGGCGCCGGACCTGCGGTAGCGCCTGCTCGAAGCGCGCCAGCCAGGCACGCAGTGTCAGCGCGTAATCGGCGCCAAAGGTGTAGCGGTCGGTCAGGTGCAGGCCGGCGCGCTGGATCTCCTGCTGCAGCCGTGTTGGCGATGGCAGCATGCCGCCGGGGAAGATGTATTGCTGGATAAAATCGGTACCGCTGCGATAGCGCGCAAAATGCTCGTCGGCCATGGTGATGACCTGCACCAGCGCCTTGCCGCCCGGCTTGAGGCAGTCGCGCAGCTTGGCGAAGTAGCTTGGCCACCAGCGCTCGCCCACCGCCTCCAGCATCTCGATCGACACGATGAAGTCATACTGGCCGCTGACGTCGCGGTAATCCTGCAGCCGCAGGTCGGCCTGCCCTGCCAGCCCGGCCGCGGCCAACCTTTGCTGCGCCCAGCCCAGCTGTTCGGTGGAAAGCGTGAGCCCGGTGACATGCACCCCGCATTGGCGGATCGCCTGCTCGGCAAAGCCGCCCCAGCCGCAGCCGATTTCCAGCACGCGCTGCCCGGCCGCTGGCGCCAGCCGCTCTAGGATGCGCTGGTACTTGGCCTCCTGTGCCTGCTCCAGCGACAGCGTGGCATCGCCGTCATAAATGGCGGACGAATAGCTCATGCCCGGGTCCAGCCACAGCCGGTAGAAGTGATTGCCCAGGTCGTAATGGGCGTGGATGTTGCGACGGCTGCCACGGCGCGAATTGGCGCGCGACAGGTGGCGCAGCCAATAGCCCAGCGTGCCCAGCCAGCTGCCGTGAATCGCGCGCTCGAAAGCCGCCTCGTTTTCCAGCGCCAGCTTCAGCAGCGCCGGCCAGTCGCTGGCCGACAGCTGGCCATCGCGCCAGGCCTCGGCCAGGCCGATATCGCCGGCCAGCGCAATCCGGCGCAGCGCGCGCCAGTCATGCAGCTGCAGTTCGGCACGGCTGCCGTGGTGACGCCCGCTGAACTGCCGCTGGCCGCCGTCCGGCGTGTGCAGCAGCAGTTCGCCATACAGCAACCTTTCCATGCCGGCCAGCAAGGGCCGCGCCAGCCAGGGCAGCTTGCCGGCAGGCTGTGAACGCGTGACGGCGGGCGCGTCAGCGCGCCTCAGGGTGTCGGAAGCGGTATTCATGGGTTTGTTCTCCGTTGGGTGACGGTTGGTATGGCTTGCTGGCAGCCGCCGGCCCGGCGGGTGGTAGCGTGCCGGGGTGGCCATTGGCGCCAAAGAATGGCGCGCCCTTGCGCCACAGACGCCAGGCCTGCCAGTGAATGCGCAGCCACACGGCGAAGGTCAGCGAGGCACAGGCCAGCACCAGTCGCCAGACGTTGGCCGCAGTGGCAGCCTGCGGCCAACCCTGCTGCCGGGCGGCAAAATCGCGCCGCTGGCCATCGCGGCTGTAATCGATGGCGACACTGAAACGGCCGGAGCCGGCATCGCGCTGAAAGCGGAAGCGGTATTCGCCCTCTACCTGGAAAAAAGGCGACACCTGTAGCGCCTTGGGGGCAACAAAGCAGTCGCGCGGGCGTATCGGCGCCAGATCGGGATGGTGCAGGCAGTAGTCATGGTGCTCGCCAAAGGTGTTGTTCACCTCCACCCACACCGCACGCAATTGCTGGCTGGCATCCAGCACCAGGTAGAAACTCACCGGGTTGAACACGTAGCCCAGTACCGCCGGCAGGGTATGCAGCTCGACGCGGGCAAACTCCTGCACCCCTTGCTCCCGCAGGCGCTGGCACAGCCATGGCCACAGTGCGCTGCCATCGCGCGGGCCGTGGCGGCGACGCTGCCAGCGCACGCCGGGGGCCAGCCGCAACTGCGGCACATCCTGCTGCGGCAGGCTGATGGCCACCCAGGCATGGCGGTAGCGGAACTGGTGCCGCACCGGCTGGCTGCGCCCGTGCCAGACCTCGCCCCGATACAGTTGCGGCTGCATCACGCCACCCCCGGCGCGGCCAGCGGCGGCAACACATCATGCGCCAGCAAGGGCTGATCCAGCTGCCATGGAATCTCGGCGTGCAAGCCACGCGCCACCGCCATGCCGGCTTTCAGCCCATCTTCATGGAAACCATAGCCGGCCCAGGCGCCGGCGAACCAGGTATGGCGCCGACCCTGGATCTGGGCAAGGTCGTGCTGCGCCGCGATGGCGCCGGTATCGAATACCGGATGGGCATAATCGAACTCGGCCAGCACCTGCTCCGGCTCGCGATAGGGGTTCAGTGTCACGATCACCGGCTGGCTGAACGGCAGCGGCTGCAGCTTGTTCAGCAGATAGCTCACCATCACCGGCTGATCGCTCTGCCCCGGGCGGCCAACACGGTAATTCCACGCCGCCCAGGCGGTGCGCCGTTGCGGGAGAAAGCTGGCATCGGTATGCAGCACCGCACGATTGCGCTGATACGGCAGCCGGCCGAGCACGCTTTGCTCCGCAGCATCGGCATCGCTTAGCAAGGCCAGCGCCTGGTCGCTGTGGCAGGCCAGCACCAGCTGGTGGTAATGCTCCTCGCCATGCCGGCTGCTGATATGGACGCCCAGTTCGCTGCGGCGCACCCGTGTCACCGGCGACTGCAGCCGCAGTTGGCCGCATCCGGTGAGCATGCGGCGTACATACTCGCGCGAGCCGCCCAGCACCGTCTTCCACTGCGGGCGGTCAAGCACCTGCATCAGGCCGTGATTACGGCAGAAGTCGAAGAAGGTTGCCGCCGGAAAGCGCGCCATGCCACGGGTGGAGCTGGACCAGATCGCCGCGCCCATCGGCAGCAGGTACCAGTCGCGCAGCGGCTGGCCAAAACGATAGCGATCCAGTATCTCGCCCAGGGTCTCGCCGCTGGCATGCGCTTCCAGCTGCAGCCGTGGCGCCAGGCGATGCAGGCGCAGGATATCGCCCAGCATGTGCCAGAAGCGGCCGCGCAGCAGATTGCGCCGCTGCACGAACAGGCTGCCAAGGCTGGTGCCGGCCCACTCCAGCTGCGGCTGCTCCAGCACCACCGAGAAGGTCATCTCCGTCTCGTGAACCGCCACGCCCAGCAGGCGGAACAAGCGGGTCAGATTGGGATAGGTACGGTCGTTGTGCACCAGGAAGCCGGTATCCACCGGCGCCGTCACCCCCTGCAAGCACACATCGACGGTATTGCTGTGGCCGCCGGCATAGTCATTGGCTTCGTACAGCACCACGTGGTGGCCACTGCGATGCAGTAGCCAGGCTGCGGACAAGCCGGCGATTCCGGCACCCACCACGGCAATTTTCATGAACATCTCCTGGGCATGGCAGTGAGTCAGCCAGCAGCAATCGCTGGCAGGCATCCACTACCGCCAATTGTTTGTTCATGCTTTGTACTGTACAAAAATCAAAAGTTCAATAAAATTCGCTGCCTTCCACGATAGCCCGTACCGCCACCGACCCTGCCTGCGACAGCAACCACCAGCCGAGCATGCAGCCCGGCCTGCAGCACCGGCGGCGCAGGCCGTGACTTGCCTGCTAGCGCCGTGGCGCAAACTGCGGCGAAGTGATGCAGGCGATGTTGCCGCCACCCAGCAGGATTTCGCGACTATTGGCAATGCCGACCACACGCTGCTCTGGAAACAGCTCGGCCAGCAGCTGTAGCGCCGGCTGGTCATTCGGGTCGCCGAACTGCGGCACCACCACCACGCTGTTGCCAACGTAGTAATTGATGTAGGACGCGCAGATGGTGGTGCCCGCCACCCGCGCCATGGCGGCATCGCCGTGATCCAGCCCGGCGGCCTCCTCCGCCGTCCACACCAGCGGCTGCGGCGCCTGCAGTTTGTGGATGCGCAGGCGCCGCCCGCAGGCATCGGTGGCGGCCGCCAGTATCTGGTAGGCCTGCTGGTAGATTTCATGCTGCGGGTCGCCGACATCATCGCTCCACTGCATCACCACCTCCCCCGGCCGCACAAAACACGCCAGATCGTCGATATGGCCATCGGTTTCGTCGAACTTGCAGCCGCGCGGCAGCCAGATCACCTTGCTGGCGCCCAGGTAATCCTGCAGCAGTCGCGTCATCTCTTGCTTGCCCAGCGCGCCATTGCGGTTGATGTTGAGCAGGCATTGCTCGGTGGTCAGCACCGTGCCCTCGCCATCGCACTGGATACCCCCCATCTCGGCAATGAAGGGCGCGCGGTAGCGATCGACACGCTCGACTTCCAGAATCTTCTGCGCGATCTGCTCGTCCCGGTCCCAGGGGAAGTAGATGCCGCCCTGCAGGCCGCCATAGGCGTTGAAATGGAAATCCACGCCGCGCACCTCGCCGGCATCGTTCAGCAGCCAGGCGGGGCCGGTATCGCGGAACCAGGCATCGTTCAGTGTCATTTCCAGCACCCGCACCTGCGGCGGCAGCATGGCGCGGGCATTGGCATACTGCGCCGCCGATACACACACGGTAACCGGCTCGCTAGCGGCAATGACGCTGCAAATTTCCACCCACACCTGCTGTGCCGGCTTGCCGCCATTGCGCCACACATCGGGGCGCTCCGGCCAGCCCAGCCAGCAGCCGGCCTTGGGTTCGAATTCCCCCGGGCAGCGGAATCCATCGAGACGGGGAAGAGAAGTCAGGGTGCGTGCCATGCTGCAGCTCCAGGGGCCAGGACATGCCAGCAGCGGGATGCCGCTGGTCATGACTGCAGCGTATGGTGAAATTTACTTGCCGACTAATGACTAAATTTCTTGATCCGGTGAGCTGAATTCACACAAGTAGCGCGCCAGCCCGGCAAAGGCGACAAAACTGGCCAGGCGCGCATCGTCACGTTTCCGCCGCTCCGCCACCAGGTAGTAGTTGCCCGGCGACGGCACGCTACCGCGAAACGGCCGCACCAGGCGGCCGCTCTTCAGCTCCTCGCCCGCCGTCAGCACATCGGCCAGACACACGCCGGTCTGCTGCAGCGCGGCCTCGATGGCCAGCCCGGAATGGGCAAAATGCAGATTGCGCGCCGGCATGGCAAGGTTGGCCGCATGCGCACCCAGCCAGGTAGCCCAGGTCTTGCCATCGGCATCGTCATGCAGCAGGCAGCTGCGGGCCAGATCGCCCGGGCTGCGCAGCGCGTTATCGCCCTCCATCAACGAGGGGTGGCACACCGGGAAAAACGCTATCGCCTGGAACGGCAGCACCCAGTAGCGCGACCAGTCACTGTCGCCCATTGCGTACAGGATGGTGATATCGGCCGCCGGATTGATCTCCCGCGAATCGCTGTCATGCACCAGCAAATGCAGGGTGATGGCAGGGTGGCGTTGCGCGTACTCGCCGATCAGCCGGGGAAAGAAACGGTGCGCCAGCTCCGCGGGCGCCGAGATGCGCAGCGCACCGCTCATGCCGGGGGCCGCCGCCTGGCCACACCCGTCGGCCATGATGTCCAGCGCCTGCTGCACCGCATGCAGCAACTGCCGGCCAGCATCGGTCAACTGCTGCAGGCGACCGCGCTTTTCAAACAGCACCACGCCCAGCGCGCTTTCCAGCGAGCGCACCTGGTGACTGATGGCACTGTGCGTAACACACAGCTCGTCAGCCGCCTTGCCGAAGTGGCCGAGCCTGGCAGCGGCCTCAAATGCCCGCAGCGCGCCAAGAGGGGGAAGTTTTCGCATCCGCCCAGCCTAGCGCACAGCGGCGGCAACGAACAGGGAAAGACCGTAGCAACAACACGCTGCCATCAGGCGCTACGCGGCTTGAGCTGGCGGATCCAGCGCCGGTAGATGTTGGCCGCAAGCTGCTGGCTGCCAGGCAGGTAGCCGGCAGTGGCGGCGGCAATCACCGGGCTGGGCATCACACTGGGCAGGTCGTGGCGGTCGATCTCATGCCCCGCCTCTTCCAGCCACTCCCGGATCAACGCATCCGTCATCTCACAGTGAAACTGCATGCCTATGTGCTTGTCGCGATAGCTGAACATCTGGTTGCGGCACCAGCGGCTGGAGGCCAGCAACACGGCCCCTTCCGGCAGTTCGAAGGTATCGCCATGCCACTGGAACACCTGCGGAGCAGTCTCCTCCCCCAGCCAGGCCGCAGCAGTGGCGTCCTCATGCTGCAGCGCATGCCAGCCCATCTCCGGCACCGGCGCGCGACATACCCGGCCGCCCAGCGCCTTGGCCAGCATCTGCCCGCCCAGGCAATGCCCGATCACCGGCACATCCTGTCGCACCGCCAGCCGCACCAGATCCAGCTCGGCCTGGATCCAGTCGTACTGCTCATGGTCATTCACGCTCATGGCGCCACCAAACAGCGCCAGCCCGCCATAGCCGTGCAACTGCCCCGGCAACGCATCTCCCTCATGCAGGCGAATGATGTTGGCAGCAATGCCATGCTGCTCCAGGAAGCTCAGAAAATAAGCCGGCGCACTGTAAGCAGTGTGCTGAATGATGAGAACGGTATGCATGCCACCACCTTGTGTTTATTTTATTAAACGCATGATACCAAATTTTTAACATTCAACAAGCTGCACCACGCCACCCAGCCACCAGACAGTGGCAGGCATCGCTGGCGCCCGCCAGATTTGGCGTTGTTATGCGGTGCGCTGAGGATGCTTGCCATGCCGTCATTCCCCATGCAGTACGGTTTACTGCAGGCAAAGAAAAAGGCCATTAAACTCAGCAAATCGCTTGTGCCGTTAAGCGTTTCCTGCCTTGGAATAAAGCATATGCTGTCGTAAACACGGAACCAAACCGGGTTCCCTATCCACCTCGATAAAGCATAACTTGACGCATCAGCAAAAAATTAAGCAAAAAGTGTCAAAAAAATCACCTTTAATTCAACAGTAATTTTTGCCTTGCCTTGCCAAGGTAGCTGGCCTACCACAAGATAGTGAACAACTACAGACTTTCCGTAGCCAGCATCCTGAAAAAACGAATACACACATGCTGCTGATGGACAGCCTGGTACGTCGACCACCAGTCACAGGCAACCCCATACCCTGCCCACCCAGAAAGAGTCGCTGTTGACCGGTCTTACCTCAACGAATACAAACGACCAACGGACTTACTATGTCAACAGCACATCAAATTGACCTGAGCATCGCACTTCAGAAACTCCATGAGCTGGCACTGGCGGATGGCGACCTTGGATACGAATATTGGTACAGCATCAGCAAATTGCTGAATCGCGCTGCCAGCATGCAAGATGAAATAGACTCGCTGACCCGAGAACTGGAAGCATGTCGAGCTGAGCACAGGAAGTGACTTTTCCAAGCCTCGCAAAGCTGGTTTGCACATGCAAAAGCCATGCCTTTCTCATGCCGTCATTCTACTGGGTGGCCGCAAGCCCTTATTTGTGCAACAAAGCACCTCAGTGACCATACTAACCGTATCCATCTGCGGAAAACCTTCTATTTTTCTTTACTCATTATTCTTTACATTAATGACGTAAACAGCCAAGCTGTATCCATAGACCAAGCCAAAAGGTGGAAACCATGGAACAGACAAAACTGACGTTTAAAATTTACGAACCCCTGTTAGATGATTTTGAAAAAAATATTGACCGCCTATGTTTGAAGCGGGATGCATTTCTGAATCACGTACTTCGGACGGAGGTCGATTATCTCAAGAAGGAATTAGGCTCTAAGCGCCAGTCAGCTGCTGCACGAAAATTCATCTCTGGTGAGCTAAAAAGACTTGGCACCCACACTATCAATGTTGTCGTTGATAAAGACGTAGCAGCCATGCTGAACGAAGTAGTCGATTCATCAAATATGGTTCGGGATGCATTTGCAAATCGTCTATTGATGTTCCTTCGTTGTAGCCCAAAGATGCTGAATTACCTTGATTTGCCGTTAAATGTCCGCCAGTCCAACTTCGATTATTGTATTGATGACATCTCAACTAGCCCATTGTTGGCAATGGAAGAGATATTTAGAGACCCAATGTACTACCTGCGAGTCGCGATAGAAGAACGTAACGGTGTGGGTCCATATATGCTGAATTTGCCTGAGAAGCTTATTGGATTCACTTGTTATCTGTCTGATGACCAGGTTCCCGGCACACTTGAGCAAAGGGCAGCTGAGGAGCTTAGCAATGAACTGCTGAGGCAGTTAGATAAGCTTGAATCGCTTGCGTTCATTAAGCCTCTTCAGGCAATATCATCAGGAGTGAAGAAATGAGCCAGCATGCCAGTATCAGAGCCCAGCAGCGTGGTATTCCACCCCTTATTGACCAATGGTTAGATTTGTATGGTCATGAAGAATACGATGGTAGAGGAGGCATAGTTGTGTACTTCGACAAACGAAGTCGGCGAGCGATGGAGAGGGATATGGGCCGTGAACCCCTCAGAAAGTGTGAAGAATGGCTAGATGTGTACAAAGTTGTGGAAAGCGACAAAGGTAAAATTATCACTATAGGTCATCGCTTTAAACATATAAACCGAAAGTAGGTATCACGATTAATAGCTGCCATTTCTTCAAGTCATATGCATTAAAAATGCGCGACTGAATATGCCTGCCAGGATACGGAACCCCTAACATCTAAGGCATCAGTCAAAATTGGCCGATAATTTCGGTTATCGGAAATTTAGGTGCAGCTGGATTCTTTCTTTTTTGCTAGTTATTGGCTGCGTTTGACCCCTTGCAACCACTAACCAACAGCGAAACCGGACATTTAAAACGTCGGGCGCCAATTCAGCCGCTTCCGTCCTAACGACGTGTAGCAATAACTTCCCGTTGCTGAGCCCAGTGGCTGTAGCCCATGCTCAGGACTGCGCCCGCTTGATGAACAGCTCCCATAGGAGCTCAGCGACTCCCTCTTGGGACAGGTGCTTGTCACGACCACCACTCCAAGCCATCCCCATTGTCTTGAAGTGCAGAGACTGGTCGCCGGCCGCTGGAGTCAGCATCTCGTTGTAGGAGCCTGGCAAGGCGGACGAATCGTACGAGAACGCGACTCCGTTGCTACACCCTAACGAATCGAGTCGAACTGAACACTCCGCAATCTTCTTCCCCCTTCGGTAGAGGACGGCCGCCATGCGGCGCGAGTCAATACGGTCGAACGTGCCAGAGACGTCTGGGTTGCGTTCGCCTATGGCTTGGATGGAGCCCTCGAAGAACCGGCAGATATAGTCGAAGCTTGAGCGCACGAAATCGTCAGTTTCCTTCTCCGTAAACTCCTGTTTGAGACGCAGATTGCTCGAACGAGGAAGAATTGATGCGCCAGTGGACAGCCCTGACACAGCCGGATAGGCCTTTGCAGGCTTCGCGACCACCGCGCAGCTTTCTTCGACAGCCTTACGAACCTGCCTTGCCACATCGGCAAGCGCCTCATCACGGTCGGCCCAGGAGGCGACGGGCTTGCCGTCTCGAGGAGCTGCCAAGAGCTTGCCAAAGGGGGCCCTGTTCCAGTCACAGTGGCGCAAAATAACCGGGATAACTCGCGCCAGCCCGGCGTGATGACGCTCCATGGCCCGCGCCATCTCTCGAGAGTAGCAGTAGGGAGAGTTGATGAAGTCCGAGCTCACAAGCAGCAAGATGATGTCTGCTGCCTCAAGCTCGCTGAAGATGGCGTCATCAACAACGTCCCCGGCAACGATGCGACGGTCATGCCACGCTTCGACCAGACCCTCATGCTTGAGCAAGGCGAGATGGGCTTCGAGTTCGTTGCGAAGTACCTCGTCCTTGTGGCTGTACGAGAAGAAGATGGTTGTCATACGTTCACCAGTCCAGCGGCAGAAGCCTTTTATTAGATGCGCCCGAGCATTCGAGCGATAAGTCCGGAGCTGCCGGCTGGAGCATAAAACATGAGAATGACGAAGCCCACCACTGTGACCAGGTGGCACCAAACCCTGCATAGGCCACAGCACCGAAAGCATGAATTCATGATACACTTAATTATGTGTGCGTGAAAAGGTACAATCATATGCAGGCATTCCATACACCCGCGCCCTATGCGGAATTTGGAGAATTGCTGACGCAACTTCGTGTTGCGGCAGGGTTTATCAAGCAGCGAGAGCTGGCCATCGCGCTTGGCGTCACCCAGCAGTCGGTGAGCCGCTGGGAAAAAGGACTTGCACGCCCAAGGGCAAACGCCATTCCCGCGATGGAGAGTCTGGTGCGGGCCAAGGACAACGAACTCTTGGTTGCTGCCGGATACCAAGCGGCACCGGCGAGCACTCGTGCTGAGACAGCTACCTCGCACGACCGACCCCTGCCGCTTTCCGCCCTTCCTCCAGATACATTTGAAAGCTTCTGCGCCGCCCTCTTGCACCGGATGTACCATCCCCTCGGAGGCTCTGTGCATCGCTATGGAGGCACGGGCCACAAGCAGCACGGCATTGATATCTTCGCCACCGGTCCCTTTGGCACCCACTCGTTTCAGTGCAAGCGGGTCAATGAGTTCGGTGCCCAGAAGGTCCATACCGCGGTGGCCGAACAGACCTACGCCGCAGACCTCAAGGTGCTCCTGCTGTCCAGCGTTGCGAGCCCAAGTTCTCGCGATGCGATGGCCGCGCACGCTGGCTGGGAGTTGTGGGACCGCGAGGACATCACCCGACAGCTTCACAATCTGCCATTGGCCGACCGCTTAGACCTAGTCGATAGGTACTTCAGTGGTCAGCGCCTCGACCTACTTGGAATTGATGAGCCGGGCCCCATTCAAAGTCCCGAGGAGTTCTTCAAGCCGCTGCTTGTTTCTGACCGCTTCTTTAACCACTCTTGGTCGCTCGTTGGTCGCGACGAAGAAGTCTCACAGGTTATTGACTGCGTACAAGACGAGTCTGTCGTTCTAACGTGCCTCGTCGGTGCCCCCGGGTCTGGCAAGAGTCGCGTTCTGCGCGAAGTGACCCAACGACTTGCGCAGAGCACGCCCCTGCATGTTCGGTTTGTGTCACCGACCGAAGAGGTCAAGGCTCACCATCTGGACAGACTGCGCGACGGCCGAGGCGCCGCGACGCTACTCGTCGTCGATGATGCACACGAACGTGACGACCTTGGTATCCTCCTAAGGTACGCGGCCGTTCCTGGGAACCGCACGCAATTGCTCCTATCTCTTCGCCCCTATGGGAAAGAGGCACTGCGGTTGCAGGCTGCCGACGTAAGCCTCTCCGGGCCTTCGGTCCGATTTGCTGACATGCGTCCGCAGACTCGGGAGCAAGCTCAAGCACTAGCTGAGTCCGTCCTCTCCGAATGCAAGGCCCCCCCAGCAGCAGCAGTTGAAATTGCGCGCGCGACGTACACCACACCGCTCGTCACAGTCTTGGCGGCGCAGTTGGTCGCTCGCGATGGTGTATCGCTTGCGCTTCTTGGAAATGCAGATGAGTTCAGCACCTATGTTCTGAACAGCCTTCAAGACGTCATCACTGTTGCCTTGGTTACAGGACAGGACGCTCCACGGTTGAGGGCAATCCTGCGCGTAATCGCACTCCTTCAACCCATCATTCCGGATGACCCAGGCCTGCTCAATATCCTGTTGAAAACCGAAGGGATAGAGCAGCCAGACGCGTGTCGCCTGATGCGACTTCTTGGAGAGGCCGGCGTCCTGTTCAAGCGCGGGCTTCGCTCGAGGCTCGCCCCAGACCTGTTGGCAGATGAAATCATTCGCTCCAACTATCTCAACGCGGATGGCACAGCCAACGAGCGCGTCTTCCAAGCTTTCGACCTTGTCGGTGCGGAGCACCTGAAAAACTTGTTCGTCAATCTTGGTCGGCTGGACTGGCGTCTACGTGAGGGCAAGACCGATGACAGTGCGCTACTGAACAGTCTTGGTCCCAAACTGCGTTGGGGGGAGCGGTACAACAATCCGCACGTGGAAGCAGTCGAGGCCGTTGCGTACTACCAACCTAGGTTTGCGCTGGACTTCGCAAAGAGGCTCATCGACGAGGGGCATGGAGACAATTCGTCTGTGTGCAACATGGTGCGCTACGCGGCGTACACCTACGACCATGTCCAAGAAGCATGTCAGTTGTTGTGGAAGGCTGGACGCAACGACGCGCGCGCGCTCAATCAACATCCGAGCCACGGCATCCGAATCCTCAAGGAGTTGGCCGAATTTCAGGCGAACAAGCCAATCGAGTACGTGCGCGAAGTCGTTCGCTTCGCGCTCTCACTTCTGGAAAGGCCCGCCTCACTCAAGTCGACCTACACGCCCTTCTCCATTCTCGAAGGGGCGCTTCGCACTGAAATGGAGTCGTCGAGCTTCTCGCGTTTGACTTGGACCATCACCCGCTACCCGCTTCCTTTGGAAATGGTTCAAAGCGTCAGGGACGAGGTGACTGGTGCACTGCTCAAGTACCTGCGGGAAGGACCACCCCGCCGAGCGTTTCTCGCCGCACAGACGATGGCCGAGGCGTTGCAAGGCCCAATGCATGGAGGCGCAGCCGGCCTTGCATGGAAGTGCGAGCATATGAAGCTCCTGCAAGGGCTCAAGGTCATTACAAATGACCTTTGCATGCCACCTGCCATCTTAGTGCGCCTCGCACAGTCCGTATCCTGGCATGCCTTTCACGGCGAACCGGAGACGTCAGGTGAGGCTCAAGCCATCCTGAATTTATTGGACAGAGACCTTCGGACCCGTCTCATACGTGCGCTCGTAGACGGCTGGGGCTCCGAGACATGGAAGCTAGGCGAGACGCTCGAACGCGAAGAGCACTTGAAAGACCGCCAGCTTCTCACGGCAGACCTCATTGCCATATTCCCTGAGCCAGGCCGCCTGTTTGACGAGCTGCATGCCTCTTTGGAGGAGATTGTCGCCATCGCACACGATGGATATGGGGCGCCATTCCTTCTGGTAAATCATCTACTAGCTTCGGTGCCAGGTCTAGCGACCGAACTTCTCTTGAGAAACAACGAGGGCCGAGCCGGTCTTCTTGACCGGTACGTCGGCGCGGCACTGGGGACGGTCGTTGAGGCCAGCGATTCCAGTCTTGTGAACGAATACGTCATCCGCTCGGAGGGAGACGCTAAGGTGCTGGCGCAGCTCGCTGAGGCTTACGCGAGATTCGAGCCCTCCCAGCCCTATGCACCCCAAGAAATCGAGCTGTTCAAGCGTATCTTTGGGTCGAAGGACCCGACCGTTCTAATGATGGCGTCGAATCTCACTCGCCAGGTAGCCAGCAGAAGCCCAGCGCTGGCTGTCGAGCTCATTTGTTTAGCAGACTTTGAGGTCAACGCACGCGCAACGCACGACATGTTCATGTGGCTCTCCGCTGGCAAGGTCATTCCGGAGGCTGACATCGCGAGCAAGCGGAACGAGTTGCTGAAGAAGCTAGTTGTGCTGGAGAAGCTAGACGACTACTGGGTTCGTGCATTCCTCACAGCATCTATCGGAAAGGACCCAGCCTCGGTGGTCGAGCTGGTTAGGGCACGACTAGTGGAGGCGCGACGACGTAACGATTGGTCTTACGAGCAGCTAAGCAAGGAGCACAACGGAAAGGGCCTTGGCCTGATGGAAGTCGAGGCCGGAGCACGACTACTACGGGACTTCCTCGACTGGGCCCTTGAAGAGATGAAGGACACCCCGAACGCACGGCGCGTTGGCGAGGCAGTCTCCGGCCTTTGTGGAGACTACGACCAAGCCCTGCTCGACCTTCTGCTCGATTGGATGTCTTCGGGTACGCAAGCCCATGCCAAGTTGGTTGCTAGAATACTGCAGGAAAGCCAGCCAGTTCTCATCTATGAACATTCAAAGTTCATCCGAGATATCCTCAACGCGGCCGAACTCATTGACGAGGAAGCTCTGGATGAGATTCGCTCGGCAATCGCAGCGGCAACACACTCCGGAGCTCGTGGATGCACTCCCGGGGAGCCCTTCCCTGAGGACCTCCGGATGGAACTGCATTGCGTGCAGATGTTGGCGTCGCTAAGCCGAGCCGAACCTGCGTTCGACCTATACGATGGATTACTCAAGGACGCACGCCATGCAATAGCCCGTCAGCGCAAGTCAAGGGAAGCTCTTGAGGGGGAAGATGACTAGCCGAGAACCGGGCCGATGGCACCGCTTGCCAGCCAGGCATCGCCGTGCAAAACAAAAAGCGTCGCCGCGAGAGCATCCGTTTTGAGGCGTGCATGTGAAAGACCGCTTATGGCCGAGTGCAGTTAGCGTAGCATAAATGCATAGCGCTATTCTTCACTAGAGATGCACGCACCAGGATGACGAAAGAGTCAAACCGACTCAATGCACAGTCGGCGGGCTTGCCAAGGTCGGTCACAGCCATCGCGGACTTCCTTGCCTGTAGACGTGTGGCAGCCACTTTTTGACTTGCGTTACTACAAGCTAGAGGGATGGTAGGGAGCATGCGTGCTAACCCTCTCGCCGCATTGATGTCTCGTCCCTACCATCTGAATCATACAAGTTTCAGACAAAAACCCAGGCAATCCGACACATTTCAGACATTTTGGCGGCATCAAGCGGGGGAATCACACAGGAATCAGACAACGAGTATGGCTGTAAGGCATGTTTTCCCTCGCGTCGAGAGCAGGCCAATCTCTCAGGATTGAATGGTGCCCGTGGCGACAACGCGTGGAAGTCACCGTGCATGCGGAGATAGCAGAGCTTTCGGGCATCAACATGCCAAAACCTTAAAAGCAACCGCAGACTTAAGTGATTGTGCAGCGCATCCAGATATAATCATGGCATGAGCGCCACGCACCAGGTTACGGTTATGGATAAGAAAAAGCTGTCCGAGCGGGATATTTGCACCAAGTTCATCACCCCTGCCCTTGAGGCTGCCGGATGGGACAAGCAGCGTCAGTTACGCGAGGAAGTCGGCCTGACCGCCGGGCGGGTGCTGGTTCGGGGCAATAAGGGGATGCGGGACCGTAAGTCGGTCTTGCGGGCTGACTACGTGCTGTACTTCAAGCCTGACCTGCCGCTGGCGGTAGTTGAAGCCAAGGACAACAATCACTCGGTGCGGGATGGCATCCAGCAGGCACTGAAGTATGCCGAGATGCTAGATGTCCCCTTCGCTTTTTCCAGCAATGGCGATGGCTTCGTCTTCCACGACAAAACCTTGGCCGATGGCGTGCTGGAGCGCGAAATCACCCTGGCAGAATTTCCATCACCGGACATGCTCTGGCAGCGTTACCTAGCCTGGAAAGGCATCAGTACAGAACAGGCGCCGCTGTATTCCCAGGACTATCACGCTGGCCGCACGGCGCGTTATTACCAGGTCAATGCCATTAACCGCACCGTAGAAGCCGTCATCAAGGGCCAGAAGCGTGTACTGCTAGTGATGGCCACCGGCACCGGTAAAACCTACACGGCCTTCCAGATTATCTGGCGACTGTGGAAGTCTGGCACGGCCAAGCGCATCCTGTTTCTAGCGGACCGCAACATTCTGGTCGACCAGACCATGGTCAACGACTTCAAACCCTTCAAAGGCGCGATGGCCAAGCTCAGCGTCAATCAGAAAGGGGTCGAAAAGGTCGATAGCGCCGGCCAGGTCACGACCGAGTTGGTGGAGTTGGGCGTCAATGCCCAGACCAAGAAGGTCGACAAATCCTACGAGATTTATCTCTCGCTCTACCAAGCCGTCACCGGTACCGAAGAAGAGCGCAATATCTACAAACAGTTCAGCCCCGATTTCTTCGACCTGGTGGTCATCGACGAATGCCACCGCGGCAGCGCAGCGGAAGACTCCGCCTGGCGTGACATCCTCGATTACTTCGGCAGCGCCGTGCATCTTGGCCTGACCGCCACCCCCAAGGAAACCGCAGAGGTGTCCAACATCACATACTTTGGCGAGCCGGTGTACACCTATTCGCTCAAGCAAGGGATTGAGGACGGCTTTCTGGCGCCTTACAAGGTTATCCGGGTCGATTTGGACAAAGACTTGGGCTGGCGCCCCACCACGGGCAAGGTCGATGCCAAGGGCCAGATTATCGAGGACCGCATCTACAACCAGAAAGACATGAACAAGGCGCTGGTGCTTACCCAGCGCGACGAAGCCGTCGCCAAGCGCATTACCGAGTTGCTGCATGCCACGGGTCGCATGAACAAGACCATCGTGTTTTGCGAGGACATCGACCACGCCAGCCGTATGCGGCAAGCGTTGCTAAACGCCAACTCGGACCTGGCTGCGGCCAACCCCAAGTATGTGGTGCAAATTACCGGTGACAACGCCGAGGGCAAGATGGAGCTGGATAACTTCATCGACCCCAAGCGGCCTTACCCGGTAATTGCCACCACCAGCCGGTTGATGACCACCGGTGTTGACGCACAAACCTGCAAACTGGTGGTGCTCGACCGCACCATCAACAGCATGACCGAGTTCAAGCAAATCATCGGTCGCGGCACGCGTATCAATGAAGACTACGGCAAGCTGTGGTTCACCATTCTCGACTTCAAAAAAGCCACCGAAAACTTTGCCGACCCGGCTTTCGATGGCGAGCCGACTGTCATCTACGAACCAGCCGGTGGCGAGTCGATTACCCCGCCCGAAGACATCGACCCGCAGCCGGGTGGCGAGGATGTACCGATATCCGACACTGGAGATGACAACGGTAGTGTTGGCGGTATCAATGGCAATGGCGGGCAAGGCCCGGGTAGACGAACCAAGTACCTCGTCCATGACGTGCCCGTGTATGTCGTCAACGAGCGTGTGCAGTACATGGGCGCCGACGGCAAGCTGATTACCGAGTCGCTCAAGGACTACACCCGCATCCAGCTGAACAAGCGCTTCGCCTCGCTCGACGACTTCCTGCAAAGCTGGAGCGATGCCGACAAGAAACAGGCTATCGTCGACGAATTGGAGACCCAGGGCGTGTTCTTTGACGAGCTGGCCAAAGAAGTCGGCAAAGACCTCGACCCCTTCGACCTCATCTGCCATATCGTCTTCGGCCAGAAGCCCTTAACCCGCCGCGAGCGGGCCGACAATGTGAAGAAAAACGACTACTTCACCCGCCACAGCGGTACCGCCCGCAAGGTGCTGGAAAAACTGCTCGATAAATACGCCGACGAGGGTATCGCCAATATCGAGAAAGTCGAGGTATTGCGTACGCCAGACTTTGCCACCCTGGGCTCACCCGTGGAGCTGATTAAATCGTTTGGCGGCAAACCGCAATACCAGAGTGCCCTGCGTAACCTTGAACAAGCCTTGTACCAATAGCACCCATGCCCATCGACAACTGTCAGCACACCTTTGCCGACCTGGCCAGCCACGTCCTTCCCAACTACATGGCAACGCTGCGGGCAGCCATCAACAAGCCCCTCTGGCTAGCCCGCTTTGCCCAACCGGGGGTAGCTGAAAAAACGCTCACCAAACAACTGGGCTTGAGCGGCGACTTCTCCGGCTGCTATGTCCTCCTCGAGCAAGGCCGCCCGTTCTATGTCGGTATCTCGCGCGGGGTCATCAAGCGTTTGCGCCAGCATGTCACGGATAAAACCCATTTCGGTGCCTCACTTGCCTATAAAATGGCGAGCCAGACGGTGGGCCATCAACTTACCCGCGACGAGGCCATGCAAGACCCGCTAATTGCCAAGGCCTTCACCCAAGCCCAACAGCGCCTCATCGCGGCAGATGTTGCTTTTATCCGCATAGACAATCCGCTGGAGTTGTACCTGTTCGAAGCCTACTGCGCCATGCAGCTCGATACGGCCGAGTGGAACACCTTCCGCACCCATTAAGTTTTTCCGAGACGTTCATGACCATCAGCACCACCCTCATCAAATCCATCCAGGACATCATGCGCCAGGATGCCGGCATCGACGGCGATGCCCAGCGTATTTCGCAACTTTCCTGGCTGCTGTTCCTCAAGATTTTCGACGACCAGGAAACCGAAATCGAGATGATGCGTGATGACTACGTCTCGCCCATCCCGGAAGACTATCGCTGGCGTAACTGGGCGGCAGACGCCGAAGGCATCACCGGCGATGCCTTGCTGAACTTCGTCAACAACCAGCTGTTTGATGAACTGAAAGACCTGTACACCGCCACCAACCCGCGTGCCGAGGTGGTGCAGGCCGTCTTCGAAGATGCCTTCAACTACATGAAGTCCGGCCAGCTGCTGCGTCAGGTCATCAACAAAATCAACGAAATCGACTTCAACAGCCAGCAAGACCGCCACCAGTTCAACGACCTGTACGAAAAAATCCTCAAAGACCTGCAAAGCGCCGGCAACGCTGGTGAGTTCTACACCCCGCGCGCGGTAACGCAGTTCATGGTCGACATGGTCAATCCGCAGCTGGGCGAAGCGGTGATGGACCCGGCCTGTGGCACCGGCGGCTTTCTGGCCTGCTCTCTGGAGCACCTGCGCAAGCAGGTGAAGACGGTCGACGACGACACCCTGCTGCAGCAAGCCATCCATGGTGTGGAAAAGAAGCAGCTGCCACACCTGCTGTGCGTCACCAATATGCTGCTGCACGGCATCGAAGTGCCCAGCCAGATTCGCCACGACAACACCCTGTCCCGCCCACTGGTCAGCTACGGCCCGCGCGACATGGTGGATGTGATTCTGACCAACCCGCCGTTCGGCGGCACCGAAGAGCCGGGCATCGAGGCCAACTTCCCGGCCGATGTGCGCACCAAGGAAACCGCCGACCTGTTCCTGGTGCTGATTGTCGAGCTGCTCAAGCAAAACGGCCGCGCTGCCGTGGTACTGCCCGACGGCACCCTGTTCGGCGAGGGCGTCAAAACCCGCATCAAGGAAAAGCTGCTCACCGAGTGCAATCTGCACACCATCGTGCGCCTGCCCAACGGCGTGTTTGCGCCGTACACCGGCATCAAGACCAACCTGCTGTTCTTCACCAAAGGCCAGCCGACCAAGGACATCTGGTACTACGAGCACCAGTACCCGGCGGGCTACAAGAGCTACAGCAAAACCAAGCCCATCCGCATTGACGAATTCGACGTGGAGAAAGCCTGGTGGGGCAACGAGGCCGACGGCTTTGCCAGCCGCGTGGAGAACGAGTTCGCCTGGAAAGTCACCATCGACGACATCCGCGCCAAGGGCTTCAACCTCGACCAGAAAAACCCGCACGTCGGCGAAACCGTCAGCCACGACCCGGACGAACTGCTGGCGCAGTACCAGGCGCTGCAGGCCGAGGCCCAAAGCCTGCGCGACCAATTGAAAGCCATCCTCGCCGCTGCGCTGGAGGGCAAGGCATGAGGCTGACAGAAGGCTTTAACCTGCTAGCCACCGCGCCGGACGGCATCAAGCGCCTGCGTGAGCTGATTTTGAGCTTGGCGGTACAGGGCAAGCTGGTGCCGCAAGACCCGAGCGACGAACCGGCCAGCGAGCTGCTGAAGCAAATCCGCGCCGAGAAAGACCGGCTGATTGCCGAGGGGAAAATCAAGAAGGACAAGCCACTGCCTGCGATTAGTGACGACGAAAACCCATTTGAACTGCCGGATGGGTGGGAGTGGGTGCGTTTAGGGGATTTGGGTTTCACCCAAACTGGGGGCACGCCGTCGAAAAATGAGCCTGCTTCATTTGGTGACGATGTGCCATTTGTTAAACCAGGTGACATTTTTCCAAACTATGTCGAGTATAAAAATGAAGGTTTGTCTACTGCTGGCGCAGAGCAATTAGGGCGACTTGCTCCGGCAGGCTCAATCCTCATGGTTTGCATTGGAACAATTGGAAAATGTAATTTCATCACACGACCTTGCGCTTTTAATCAGCAAATCAATTCAATTTCTCCGCTTGGAGGAAATTCGCTGTTTTGGCTATCGGTTTTACGAAGCTCCTATTTTCAAGCTGAGGCATGGTTACGTTCATCAAGCACCACCATCGCGATTTTAAATAAGGGTAAATGGGAGACCATCCCTGTTCCAATGGCTCCAGCTTTAGCACAATCCCGCATCGTCGCAAAAGTCGAAGAGCTGATGGCGCTATGCGATGCGCTGGAAACACGCGGCCAACTGGAAGCCGAGCAACACGCCCGTCTGACTACCACGCTGTTCGACGCGCTGGCCGCCAGCGAATCGGCGCACCAGCTGCAGGAAAACTGGGCGAGGTTGGCCGCAAGCTTCGACCTGGTGCTGGACCGGCCGGAAGCCGTTGATGCGCTCGAGCAAACCCTGCTGCAACTGGCCGTGCGCGGCCTGCTGGTGCCGCAAGACCCGGCCGACGAGCCGGCTAGCGAGCTACTCAAGCAAATTCGCGCCGAAAAAGACCGGCTGATTGCTGAAGGGAAAATCAAGAAGGACAAACCGCTACCGGCCATCTCCGACGAGGAAAAACCGTTCGAGCTGCCGCAGGGGTGGGAGTGGGTGCGCCTTGGTCAAGTATCAGATTTTATCAATGGCTTTGCTTTTCCAAGCAACCAATTCATCGACAGCGGAATTGGCGTTGTAAAAATTGGCGACATTCAGAATGGTCGGATTAGTACGGCCAGCATGTCATATGTTTCTTACGAATTTGCTAGTGGACTAGATTCGGCAATTACTGTCCACCCGGGCGACATGCTGATTGCAATGTCTGGAGCAACAACGGGAAAACTTGGATTTAACAAAACCAATGAGGTTTTCTTGTTGAATCAACGCGTAGGGAAAATAACACCATTCGGTGTTAATCGGAAGTTTGCGTTTCATTACCTAACAACCAAAATTTCTGAAAATCTCCAGAAGTCTGTCGGTAGTGCTATCCCAAACTTGTCGACAGCTCAAATCAAAGAAATTGAATTTCCACTACCACCACTCGCAGAGCAATCCCGCATCGTTGCTCGCGTCGAAGCCCTGCGCGCGTTGTGCGGCCAGCTACGCGAGCGTCTCGCCGCCAGCCGCCAGGCCCAGGCCCACCTCGCCGAGGCACTGGTCGCACAAACTTAAGACCGCACGTGCCGCAAGGTTGGCCGCATCCACACTGCGGCCAACCTTGCCCTGTGCCACTCAAGTCGGCGGCGCACGGTGTTGGCCGACCGCCATGGCCGGCTGGGTGATGAAAGTCGCCCGGCAGGATACTTGGTGGCAAGGCATCAAGGTTGGCCGCAAGCCATGCCGCGCTTGTGCAGGGGGTGCTGACTCGGCGGGCAGCCGCTCAACCTGCGGCCGAGCTGGCAGTAAGAATCGGCAGGCGGTGCATCAAGCCTGCCACCGTGTCAGCCGCACGGTAATCACCGTCCCTTGCAGCTCGTAGCCTGCCACCCGAATGGCTGCAGGAATGTCTTCACCTTGCAGTTTATCCAACGCAGTTTTCAGCCGCCGCCGGAACTCGCGCAAGTCGCACACCACGCCGCTGTACTTCCGCAGGTCCGATACTTGCAAGGGATAAGGCTTGGCGTGCGTGCTGTAGAAGCTGGCCAGCCACGCGGGCAGCCCGCTGAAATCGTGCAATGCCGACTTGCTGACTGCCGTCCATTGCTGCGGCCCGAACAGGGCAGCCATCGAGTCGGGAATGCGAAAGGCAATGATGTCCGCGCCCTTTATCTGACAGCTGCCGGGGGTGGCATCGTGTCCGTCGTCGAACGCAACGTCTATCAGGCTGGGCAGCGGAATATCCCTACGCCGGATACGCAGACGCAAGTGGGCAGCATTCAGCCGTATCAGGCTCCCACGCACGGCTTTAAAAACGTTGGTGCCGGGTTCGACGCCAAGGGCTTTTGCGAATTGCCAGTAGGAAATACGAATCCACGCAATATCCTGCGGGGTCGACAAGGGTTGTGCTTGCCGGTAATGGTCCAGACATACGGCAAACACGCGCTTGTCGTAGCCGGTGAGCCGGAAGCCGGTCAGCGTGATGGAGGTGTCACCCTGAGTGGCTATCGTCTCCTCGCTTACCGCTTCGTCGACAAGGTTGGCCGCAGCAAACAGGGCCGAGCGCAGCAGCAAGTTGGGCAGGCCGGTCTGGCCTTCACGCCAGCTGGGCAAATAGACCTCTATGCCCCTGCTGACGGCCTGATGCAGTCGTGCTTCGCGTAGTTCGCTGTCGGATGCATTGCCGGGCAGTGCCAGGATGGGCTCCTCGCGGGTGCGCTTGTTTGCGATGGCTTGAATGGTGTCGGCAGCCGCGACCGCGCACGCCCGTACTACATCATCGTCGTAAACCTCCGCCGCCAAACGTACGGCATCTGCTTGCTGTTGCAATCGTTCAATAGCCTTGCGGTTTGCCGTGCTAGCCATGCTGCCGCGCCTTCTGGATGTAGGCAATAAGCAAGCCGCGCAGCACGGCCGATGCCGTCATGTCCTGTGAGGCACAGACTTCGGCAAATTCGGCACGCAACTGCCGCGGAATCCAGGCTTTGAACTGTACGGCATCAGGCCGATGCCGGTCTTTGGGTGAAAAAGGGGTAGTTGTCACATTGTCTCCGCTGGTGTGTTTTTGGATACCCACACAGCGGTATAGCGACGAATACAGGCTGACAAGCGCTTGAAAATGAAACGTCAAAGAAGCCCCGGCAATAGCGGGAGATTTGACCCATTTCGCCTGCACATGTTGGCATGGACTGATGCCCCGCCACTGCCATCCGGCAACCGGAGCCGGACTTCAACACACGCCAAACAGGCCTTGGACTCACAGCAGACCGGACACGGAAACACGCCGTAGCGGACCTGAACACACGTTTTTGATGAGTCAACCTGAAGAACAGACACCGGCATAGGGGGATTTCAGCGTACCCACCGGCGGTAATCTCATAATCCCTTAATCCTCACCCTCGTCTCTTTCCAGGCGTGGTGCCGTCTCCCGAAAAAGGAACCCCGCGCGCCTACATCGATTTGCTGACCAGGACGAGCATCATGCAACGCGCAGCACCCAGGTTCTGCGGCGTAGGCAGGCTGGATTGCCGGGCCGATATCGGCCCCTTGGCAGCGGGGTTTGGGTTACGAAAATGAGGTACGAACCGACTAGGTGGTGAAGTCGAGAATTGCGGCCGCCACGATGGAATAGCGCACTTTGCGTGAAGCTTTATTGCTGGGTATCGATGCAGCCCCACCCCTGCTGTTTTGCTAGCTTGCGATAGCTTTCGGCGCCGTCTACGGTGACTGTATTGGCAAGCCTGCCAATAGTGAATACGACAACCTGCCTGATGACTGGCGCTCTAGTGCCAAGGCCGTGTATTGCCCTTTTTATGAGAGGGTACAAAATGCGGTGGGTGAGCTATGCATATTCACTATTGCTCAAACGAACCAGCTGTCTGGCTTCAGCTTGATAGGTGTCAGTTGGTCAGGCACGTCTATGGTCGTGACCTCCATGGCGGCCAGGCAAGCAAACAGGAACGCGGCCGAAAACCGTTTCCGATTCACCTTGCGGTTCAGCTGGTCAGGCGACTCTTCAATACCGTACGGCGTCAGCAGACGCGACAACTCTTTGTAGCCAATCTTCCGGCGTTTCATTTCCACCCGCAGCAACTCGTGCGCTCTGTCCTCCCATGGCAGCAGTGCAGCTTCCGGCTGCATTGTCACGATGCGTTTTTTGTTCTGCCCACTTCTCTGGTTCATGTTTCCTGTCATCCGAAGTGCCTTCGCGCGGCATTTTCGGTCGTATACGACCGAATAGCAAATCATGGTGATGATGGCTCCCTACACGCCCATATCGACCCCAGATTTTGAGCGCAAGCCATGCTATCCAAGGAACATATCGCGCACCTATTTGACTACCTCGGCACTCCTGCTGCCGGACGGGCTTTGGTATTGAAGGCCCGCAGTTGCGCGCCGGTGCGCGAGGTGCAATCGCGTGGCGGCAATGTCATTACGTTGATGAGCAGTCGCAAGATGGGCTGTGAAATCGCGACCGAAAGCCGCCACATCGAATTTGCGGCGGCGGTTGGACATGAGTTCGACGACGACGTGTTGGAATACTATCCGCAGCCGACCGAGTTGAAGCTGGAACTGTTAGACATCGCGACCGGCGAAATTAAGAACATTCATCACACGCCGGATTTTCTTGTCATCCGTAGCGATGGCATCATTTTTGAAGAGTGGAAATCCGAGGCCAAGCTGGCGCGCTTGGCAGAGAAGTATCCTTATCGCTATCAGCGCGGCAGTGATGGCCTGTGGTACGCACCGCAAATAGAGCAACAGCTGGCTGCTCTGGGCATTCGTTACCGCATCTGCAGCGATGCCACCATTTCGCGTCGCCGCGTCGAGAATCTCCTTCATCTGGCTGATTACTACTGCCCGACTTGTGAGCCTTGTGATGCAGAAGAGTTGGCGCGTCTACATTTCGCTCTGCATGAACACAGCACACTGTATTTTCACGAGCTATGTAGCACGCCCTTTGGCTTCCAGGCTGACCTGCTGAATAAAGCGATTGCGGACCAGCTGGTTGCAGTCGACCTTGATGCCGACTCATTCCACGACCTGCGCCGTTTTCGTGTGTTCAGGGATAAGACCGTTCGCGATTTCATGACCCGGCAAGTCAGTCACCATGGCATGCCGGGAATGACGAATTTCAGTCTGGATATCGCACCGGGTACCCAGTTTGTCTTTGAGCAGCAAACGCTCACCATCATGTTGGCCGGTGAGAAAGAACTGGTCTGCCGTAATGCAGTGGGAGGCACCGTCGACCTGGCTCGCGACTGGTTACTTGACGCCTACGAGCAGCGTCGAATCCAGCTACTGAATCCAGCACAACAGCCCACCCTGGACCTATGTCGTTTTGATGAAGCGCAACTCAAGCAGGCGCTGCAGCGACAGGTCATTTTGGAGTCTGGTGGCCACAAGAGGCAGGTCAGTGACCGCACTCTTCAGCGCTGGATGAGTCGTCAACAGTTGGCTCTCGCCAATGGTGCGAATGAGGTATTGGCGCTGGTACCGCGAACCGCGGCCCGAGGGAATCGTGAGTGCCGGCTAAGTGAGCAACAGATTGCGCTGATGGATGACACCATCGCGCAGCACTGGCCCAATCATCGCGCCATCAGTTTCAAAGCTTGTTACCTACTTCTTAAAAATGCTTGCAATGAGGCCGGCATCAAACCGCCGTCGTACCCAACCCTCATTCAGTACATCAAGGCAGCGGAAACGTCGCAGGACGTGCGCACCCGCCACGGCAAGCGTATGGCTTACCAGCAAAGCGAGTTCGTGGATGTGCTGTATGCCGACACCCCCACGCACGGTAGCCGACAGCTTCAATATGTGCATATCGACCATACGCAACTCGATATCGAGCTGATATGCAGCGAAACCGGCAAGCCGCTTGGCCGCCCATGGTTCTCTTTGGCGATAGACGCCACCACGCGTCGCATTGTGGCGATATATCTGACGTTTGACCCGCCGTCGTATCACTCGGTGATGATGGTTATCCGGGATATGGTTCGCCGCCATCAGCGCCTGCCCGAGTTCATCGTGGTCGATAACGGCAGAGACTTCATGTCGGAAGCATTCGAGTCGTTTCTGCAAGTCATGGGGGTACATCTGCGATTCCGCCCCGCAGGCCAACCACGTCACGGCGCGGTGCTGGAGCGGGTGTTCGGCCGCGTGCATAGCGAATATGTGCATAACCTCGCCGGCAACACTAAGGCGACAAAAAACGTACGCATGACCACTGGCAAGCATTTACCAGTCAACTTTGCGGAGTGGACGCTGGAGGCGATGTACTTCGGCCTGGAATATTGGGCATTCGAGTATTACGACCAAGAGCTTCACCCTGTTCTAGGCATGAGTCCCCGCGAAGCGTTTGCCAAAAGCGTTGCAGAGAAAGGTGCGCGCCTACAACGCAAGATTCTGTTCAATCGGGACTTCCTGATTGCCACCTGTCCGCCGGTAGACCGCGGCGGGGTGCGCCGGGTGAATCGTCAGACCGGCGTTAAGGTAAACAACCAGCTTTATTGGCATCCCGAGTTTCGTGACCCGAAGCTTGCCGGCCAAAAGCTGCTGGTTCGCTACGACCCGTGGGATGCGTCATCAGTGTATGTCCGTATCCGGGACGAGTGGCTGCAAGCTACTTGCCGCAATCTGCTGGGGCTCAGACAGCTCACCGAACTCGAGCGCCGGGCGCTGACGGAAGAGTACACGCAACGTAGCCACATAACCGTGAATGACGAGCGTAGCACGCAACGCCTGAAAGAGTTTCTACAAACGTTTAACCCCGAAGGCGCTTTGGCCGTCGCCATGGCTCGCCAGCAAGAAAACAAGGCGCTGTATGGCGCTTTACAGATGGGCTGCATCACGCCAGTGATGGCACCCAGAATCAGTAGCCTCAACAAAGGCAATATTTTGACCGTGGAAGCCACCGCGGAAACAAGGTCACGACACAGCACAGTCATTCCGGCACTGGGCGAGGCAGCAACACCGGACAACCTCCCTGACTTTGATGTCTTCTAAGGTTCACCATGACCCAGACCCCATCCCTCTCGACAGCACCTGCCACCGCTGCACATGTGCTGTCGCAACGCATCAAACACACCCGCATCGCACAGGTGATGAACGAGCTCGACACGCTGATTTACGACGGCAGTCAAGATAGCATCCTGTTGGTATGCGGCCCGACCGGTGTTGGTAAAAGCACGCTAGCGCGTTATCTCTGTGATGCCGCAACGCAAAAGCACGCTGCGGATATGCAGACTGATGCGGGAATGATTCCCGCTGTTTACATCGAAGCCCCTGTATCTGGAGAGAGCCAGTTCTCTTGGCGCCTGTTCTACCAGCGCATCCTGGAACAGCTCGAGGGAAACTTGGCCATGCCGAAGGCCAATTTTGGCATTGATGCCGAGACAGGTCGGCTGGTCAAACCGCTTGGGCCAACCAAGAATAGTCTGTCTGCACTACGTACTGCGGTAGAGCGGGCACTGCGTGCCAGAAAAACCCGCTTTCTGGTCATCGACGAGGCTGCACACATCATTCGCCAGAGCCGAAGCAACCAGCTGCACGTTCAACTGGATACCTTGAAGTCGCTTGCCAACCTGTGTGGCACCCAAATCGTGCTGGTCGGCTCTTACGACCTTTATCCGCTGGTTTCGCTCTCCGCCCAACTGGCGCGGCGGACCCATGTGGTGCACTTTGAGCGCTACCGACAGGATAGCGACGCGGACAGTCGTGCCTTCAAGGCCTGCGTACTGAAATTCCAGGATGCCCTGCCGGAGTTGTGGGGTAATCAGCTGCTGCAGCACGCCGAAGCGTTGCTTGAGAACACCTTGGGTTGTGTTGGTACGCTCAGCGCTGTCCTGACCCGTGCGGCGAAATTGGCGCAGCAGGCCGGGGGGTGGTCTGATGATGCGCTGCGACGTGCGCTGCTGACGGAAGCCCAGCGCCGTCAGATTCTTGAAGAAATTATGGATGGCGAGGCCGCCATTAATCCCAGCATGACGCGTGCGATGCCTGATGCAGGAAAAAGCGTCGCGCAACGTCAAAAAAGGAATGTGGCATGAGCCCGAACAACCCACGCTCAAGTCTGCATGCACTGACACCGCTTGGCTGCGGTACAGGACAGGTCGAAAGTTTGCAGAGCTACTTCTGCCGTCTGGCTGCTTCTCATGCCGTTTCGCTGCCGTCCTTGGCGCGGCTGGTGGCAAGTACATTACCAGGCGAGTTGCGTGAGAACTTTGACTGGCATGAGCGTAATTTGAATGGCACCAGCGATGTCTCGCAATCGTGGGCGGCTGCATTGTCATCGCTGACCGGTGTCGGTCACCTCGACAAACTCACTCTTTTGCCCTGGCGGGAGGTGATGGCCCAGCGCTCGCTGACAGCAAAGAGTGGGCGTTGGTGTCCTGAATGTTTTGCTGAAGACCAGAAACAGGGGCGGTCGCCATACTTCCGACTGGTCTGGGAGTTATCTGATGTCAAAGTCTGTCATCGACACCAATCGCCACTGGTCAATATCTGCCCTGATTGCGGCCGCAGGGACCCCCGTCACAAAGCAACGTACGTCATTCCTGGGTGGTGTTCATGTTGCGGCGGGTTTTTGGGGTGTCATGCCCAAGGAGATGCTTGTCCTCCCTCAGTGACTCCGGAGGCAATGTGGGTGTCCCGGCAAGCTGAACAACTGGTGGCGGCACAGCAGCAAATCAGTGTTACGCCAACTATGTCATCGCTAGCGGCGGCCATTCAGACGATTGTCACGCGTCTGGATGCAGGCAAAAGCGCTGCCTTTGCGCGCCGTATCGGTCTGAGCAAAGCGACGGTTCATCATTGGTTGAGAGATGGTGGCACGCCTACCCTTGGTGCTAGCTTGCAAATAGCTGCGCATGCGGGGCTGATATTGCCGGACTTGCTGTCCGGAAAGCTGGATGGTTGGGCGCCGCCCATGCCTGATAGCCAGCTGGTGCTAGATTTGCGAGTAGAGCTGACGGGGAAGCGCTCCGCTCCGCGGGTTCTGGATTGGGATGTTATCAAGACAGAGTTGCGCAGCTTTATGTTGCTGCCAGTACCCATCAGCGTTGCCGAAGCCGGGCGGCGGCTCAATATCGACGACCGACACTTGTACTTGCGTGCAAACCAAGAGGCCCGTGCACTGGGTGAGCGCTGGAAGCGCTATCTATCCATGCAAAAAAGACAAGTTTTGGCGGAGGCTAGGCCCCATCTCATTGCGGCGTGTAGTGACATTGTGATGGAAGGGAGGTCAGTCAGCTTGCGAGAAGTTGAAGCCAGGGTGCCAGCCGCTGTGCTCGGTCGCATCGAATCCCTGTTTGATGTGCTTGTCGATATCAAAAACGAGCTTGGCATCGCCTAGATACCAATTGCAGCGTACAAACAAAAGCCGGCTATGCCGGCTTTGTGCTTTGGTGGGCATCCTAGGTAGGTGCAGGTAGCAGCTGCCGCGAATGTACGGCAACGACCTATGACGTCCATACGCAAAAAAAAAGCCGGCTTACGCCGGCCTTTTTGCATTACAAGCCTGAAAATACAAGTGCCCGCTTCCCGGCGCTAACATACTTTGCGAATAAAGCAAAATGTGTCGCATCGAAAAATTAAGCATAAAGTGTCGTTGCCGACACTTTATGCTTAACGGCACATCGCTGATTTTAATGGCCTTTTAGGGTTCTGGTGGAGGCGGCGGGAATCGAACCCGCGTCCGGAAGCCCTCTACGAAGAGATCTACATACTTAGTCGTGTCATTTGGATTTGATTACCGACACGCCGACGGACAGGCTTGGCAGTAACGAGTCACCTTGCGTTTAACACCGGGTCAAGTAACCCGACCCGATGCGAGCTGGTGTGAAATGACTCTACCGGAGTTGCCCCCACAGCCCACCAGCGAGCTGCTGTAGAGTCTAGCGGCGGTTAAGCTGCTAGAGCGTAAGTTTCGTCGTTTGCGACTATATAAATTCAGTGTTTTACGGGGTGACTGAAATCCCGGTATGCCCTCATCCGCTTTGCAACCCCCGTCGAAACCAGGTCGCCCCCAGATGTGAGATCGATATTGTAGCGCAGGCCGGGGTTTCAAGGCCAGCGCTGCTTTTTTTATCTACCCTCGCCTGCCTTGATGATCTTCAGGGTGTTGGTGCTGCCCATCAGCCCCACGCTGTCGCCCACGGTTACTACCAGCACGTCGCCAGGGCTGACCCGGCCGCGTTCCAGCAGCTTGCGCTCGGCTGCGGCCAACAGTTTTTTCTGGTCACTGGCAGTGGGCAGCAGGATGGGGAACACGTCGCGGTACAGCGCCAGACGGCGGTAGGTAGCCAGTTCGGGCGTCAGGGCGTAGATGGGTACGCCGCAGTTGACGCGGCTCATCCACAACGCGGTGGAGCCGGTCTGTGTCAGCGCCACCAGTGCCTTTACCTGCAGATGATTGGCGGTGAACAGCGCCGCCATGGCGATGGACTGGTCTACGCGGGTGAATTCGCGGTTGAGGAAAGCGCGCTCCAGCTGGTAATCGGACGAGGTTTCCGCCTCCAGGCACACACGCGCCATGGATTCCACTGTTTCCACCGGGTACTGGCCGGCAGCAGTTTCGGCCGACAGCATTACCGCGTCGGTGCCATCCAGCACCGCGTTGGCCACGTCGGACACCTCGGCGCGGGTGGGCACCGGGCTGTTGATCATGGATTCCATCATCTGCGTGGCGGTGATGGTGAGCTTGTTGCGTTCACGCGCGATGCGGATCATGCGCTTCTGCAGCGCCGGCACGGCAGCATCGCCCACCTCCACCGCCAGGTCGCCGCGCGCCACCATGATGCCGTCGGCGGAGTCGATCAGGTCTTCCAGGTTGGCAATCGCCTCGCAGCGTTCGATCTTGGCAATGATGCGCGCCTGGCAGCC
This sequence comes from Vogesella amnigena, assembly GCF_042648905.1. Lineage (NCBI taxonomy): Bacteria > Pseudomonadati > Pseudomonadota > Betaproteobacteria > Neisseriales > Chromobacteriaceae > Vogesella > Vogesella amnigena. The sequence goes on from NZ_JBHRYH010000046.1 coordinate 240,621, forward strand.
GGCGGCATGCACCAGGGTGCGCGCCATATATAGATCGGCACTGCTCTTGGGGAAGGACACCGCCAGGTAGTCGGCATCCAGTTGCGCCGCCACCTTGATATCGTCGATGTCCTTGGCGGTAAGTGCCGGCGCCGACAGGCCACCGCCCTGCTGGTTGATGCCCTTGTTGTTGGACAGCACGCCGCCCACTTTCACCCGGGTGTGGATTTCGTTACCAATCACCTTTTCCACCACCAGCACGATGCGGCCATCGTCCAGCAGCAGCACCGCGCCGCTGTCCACGTCCTGCGGCAGCTCCTTGTAGTCCAGGCCAACGCGGTTGTCGTCACCCAGCTCGCAGTCGGCATCCAGGATAAAGGGCTGGCCGTTGACCAGGGTGGTCTTGCCGCCGGCAAACTTGCCAACCCGGATCTTCGGCCCCTGCAGATCCACCATGATGGCCACCGGCACCCCCAGCTTGTCGGCGGCGGTACGTACCAGATTGGCGCGGTCGATATGGTCCTGCGCGCTGCCATGCGAGAAGTTCAGGCGTACCACGTTGACACCAGCCTGCAGCAAGCGCTCCAGCGTGGCCTCATCACTGGAGGCAGGGCCAAGGGTGGCGACAATCTTTGTACGACGGGTCATGGTTTGGTCTCCGTTGGATTTATATAGGGTGCCTCGAAAAACCCAGATTTCCAGGCGAGACAAGGCGCGAACGAAAAATGTCGACGCAGCATATGTTTGATATGTAAGGAGACACAATCGTGAGCAACGCAGTATCGCGACGAAAGCTGGAGTTTTCCGAGGCGCCCTGTAGTTATGGTACAAAAACACGCTGTAATTAGCAGCTTACATTAGTAGTTTTACTACTTTATCTATTGATAGCGTCTACAAGTCGAGACAAAAACGACAGGGCGCCTCGGAAACCCTGGTTTCTAAGCGAGACAAGGCGTGAACGAAAAATGTCGACGCAGCATATGTTCGATATGTAAGGAGACATTTTTCGTGAGCAACGCAGTATCGCAACGAAAGCGGGAGTTTTCCGAGCTGCCCTGCACTTTAGGCGCAATGACGCCCCGGTAGTGCTGTGCTACAGTGGGGCCATTCATTCCACAAACGGGCGATCACGAGTCGCCCGTTATTCATTGCCAATTCATTTATGGCATGAAACATCCCATAGTCTGCAAACAGGAGCATTTTCTGTGGTCAACATTGCCGCACTCGAACCCAAGGTAGTTTGGGAACACTTCCAGACACTGTGTGACATTCCGCGCCCTTCCAAGCACGAGCAGGCGCTGCGTGACTACCTGCAGGGCTGGGCCGAGTTGCGCGGACTGGAGACCGCAGTAGATGCAGTAGGCAACCTGATCATCCGCAAACCGGCTACCCCTGGCATGGAAGACCGTGTCGGCGTGGTATTGCAGGGTCATCTGGACATGGTGTGCCAGGCCAACACCGGCACTGTGCATGATTTCTTTAACGACCCGATCCGCCCGGTGCTGCAGGATGGCTGGCTGATTGCCGAAAACACCACCCTGGGCGCCGACAACGGCATTGGCGTGGCGCTTGGCCTGGCCGCATTGAGTGATGACAACATGCCGCACGGCCCGCTGGAAGTGCTGCTGACGCTGGACGAGGAAGCCGGCATGGGCGGCGCGCTTGGCCTGCAGGCCGGCCTGCTGCAGGGCAAGATGCTGATCAATATCGATACCGAGGAATGGGGCGAGTTCTACATGGGCTGCGCTGGCGGTATCGATGTGAACGTGCGCCGTGAATACGCTACCGAGCCGCTACCCGCCGGTTACGAAGTCCGCCAGCTGACGGTAGCCGGCCTGCGCGGCGGCCACTCCGGTGCCGACATTCACCTGGGCCGCGGCAATGCCAACAAGGTGCTGATCCGCCTGCTGCAGGAACTGACGGCCATTACCGACCTGCGCGTATCCAGCTTCAACGGTGGTACCGCGCGCAACGCGCTGGCGCGTGAAGCCTTTGCCGTGGTGGCCTACCCGGCTGCCGATGCCGCCACCGTGGCCGCGAAGCTGGATGCCTACCAGGCGCTGATGCGCTTCGAGCTGGCCGGCGTGGACGAAGGCGTGAGCCTTGCGGCCAACTCGGCGGAGGCTGGCAACGTAATGGCTCGCGATGCGCAGCAGCTGGTATTCGCTGCGCTGCACGCCGCGCCGCATGGTGTGAAGCGCATGAGCCAGCGTGTGGCCGGCGTGGTGGAAACCTCCAACAACCTGGGCGTGATCAGCATTGCCGATGGCAAGGTGTTCGCCAACCTGATGGTGCGCTCGCTGCTGGACAGCGGCTTTGCCAACCTGGCCAGCGAAATCGGCGCGCTGTTCAAGCTGGCCGGCTTTGCGGTGGAAACCGAAGGTGGCTACCCCGGCTGGGCGCCCAACCCGGCGTCGCCACTGCTGGCACTGTGCCAGCGCGTGTTCCGCGACAAGTTCGGCGCCGATTCTACGACGCAGGTGATTCATGCCGGCCTGGAATGCGGCATCATCGGCGCCAAATACCCGCAGATGGATATGGTGTCATTCGGCCCCAATATCCGTGGCGCGCATGCTCCGGGCGAGCGGGTGGAAGTGGAATCCGTCGGCAAGGCCTGGCAGCTGCTGCAGGCGATTCTGGCTGCCGTACCGGCCGCATAATCCGTTCGGTCCACATCAGAAAAAACCCGGTCGCCGCGCCGGGTTTTTTTGCGGCCAACGTTGCGCTACATCCCCGGCAGCACGCCTGCAAATGCCTCGGCAATGGTCTGTACCGTGCCGGACTGCGCCGCGTCGTAACCCGGCAGTTCGCCAATGGCATCGCGAAACTGCTGGCTTTGCAGAATGGGCAGCATGCGCTGCATTACCGGGTGTGCCAGTGTGTCGCGGTGCAGCAGGAAGAAATAGCGCTCGTTCTGCAGCGGCAGAAAATCCAGCTTGAAGCGCCGTGCGGCGGTTTCGATGCCCAAGCCGACATCGGCCATGCCGCTGGCGATAAAAGCCGCCACCGCGGCATGCGTCAGCTCGGCCTGCTCATAGCCGTGCACCTGCTGCGGCGCCACCCCGGCCTTGTCCAGCAGCTTGTCCAGCAGCAGACGGGTTCCGGAACCGGGCTGGCGGTTGACAAAGCGCACCTCCTGCCGCGCCAGATCCTCCACTCCGTAGATGCGGCGCGGGTTGCCGCGTGCCAGCATCAGCCCCTGGCGACGGTTTACCACGTGTATCACCCGGTGCAACGCCGGGTCGAAATGCTCGGCATAACTGGCTGCAATCGCCGACTGGAACTCGCCCAGCGGCACATGAAAGCCCGCCAGCTCGCACTCCCCCGCCTGTAGCGCCGCCACGGCATCCTGGCTGCTGCGGTATTTCAGCTCGATCTCCAGGCCTTCGTCTGCCAGCTCGCGCACCAGCCGTTCCACGGCAAAACCGTGGCTGGCATGCAGCCGCAGCTGGGCCCCGGCGGCCTGCAGCACCAGCCGCAGCTCGGCCTCGATCTCGGATGACAGTGTTTCCAGCATCGGGCCGATGCGCGCCTGGATGCGCAGATTGGCCCATACCAGCTTTTCCCCCAGCGGCGTCAGCCCGGCACCGCGCCCCCGCTTCATCAGCAACAGCGGCAAGCCCAGCCGCTGCTGTGCCGCCTGCACCAGCCCCCAGGCATGGCGGTAAGACGTGCCGCAGACCTTGGCCGCGGTAAGCAGGCTACCTTCCGCCTGCACCGCCGTCAGCAAGGCGACCAGCCGGTATGGCACCAGCTCGTCGCCACCGGCTACCACCTGCCACACCAACTGGCTTTCCACCTGCAGACGCTGGCGTTGATTATGTTTCTTGTGCATATGTATCCGGTCATCTACATCATATTGCAAAGCCTGCAAGAAGCTTGCATGCTGCCGCCTGTCACGCCGTCAATTATGTCTGTCAGTGCATATTTGGCAATGTACTTTTCCGGCCAGTTGTTGTCGCATACTGACAGCCAGACTTGCCTCATCACGCCACAATGTTTAGACCGATACTGTCATGCCCCATGGGCAGGCTCGCTACCGAGGTCACCCGATGACAACGCAACAACAGGCACGCACCCAGCTGCAGGCCATTCTGGACACGCACCGGCACGAGGCCGGCGCCCTGCTGCCCATCCTGCACGCGCTGCAGGACACGCTGGGCCACATTCCCGACTGGTCGGTGGCCGACATCGCCCAGGCACTGAATCTCAGCCGTGCCGAAGTGCATGGCGTCATCACCTTCTACCACCACTTCCGCACCAGCCCGCCGGCTGCGCACAACCTGCAGATCTGCCAGGCAGAGGCCTGTCAGGCGCGCGGCAGCCGCGAGCTGACCGCGCACGCCGAACAAGCGCTGGGCTGTGGCCTGCATGGCCGCAGCGGCAGCCACGACCTGGACCTGCAGCCGGTGTACTGCCTGGGGCTGTGCGCCACCGGGCCCAACATCATGCTGGACGACAAGCTGGTATCGCGCGTGGACGCGGCGCGGCTGGACCGTCTGCTGAACAGCGTGAAGGAGTCTTGATGAGCACGATCAAACTCTACGTGCCGCGTGATTCCGCGGCGCTGGCGCTGGGCGCCGACGACACCGCCACAGCGTTGGCCGCAGAAGCGGCGCGACGCGGCATCAACATTGAACTGGTACGCAACGGCTCGCGCGGGCTGTTCTGGCTGGAGCCGCTGGTGGAAGTAGCCACCGCGCAAGGCCGCGTGGCCTACGGCCCGGTGCAGGCAGAGGACGTACCGGCACTGCTCGATGCGCTGCTGGCCGGTGTAGAGCACCCGCTGTGTCACGGCCTCACCGATGACATTCCCTACCTGAAAAACCAGGAACGGCTCACCTTCGCTCGCGTCGGCATTACCGACCCGCTGTCGCTGGACGATTACCAGGCACACGAAGGCTTTGCCGGCCTACGCAAGGCGCTGGCGCTGAGCGGCAACGACATCGTGCAGGCGGTGCTGGATTCCGGCCTGCGCGGCCGTGGCGGCGCAGCCTTCCCCGCCGGCATCAAGTGGCGCACCGTGGCGCAGGCGCAGGCCGCGCAGAAATACGTGGTGTGCAATGCCGACGAAGGCGACTCCGGCACCTTCTCCGACCGCATGGTGCTGGAAGACGACCCCTACATGCTGATCGAGGGCATGACCATTGCCGGCCTGGCAGTGGGTGCCACCGAAGGCTATATCTACATCCGCTCCGAATACCCGCACGCTGTGGCGGTAATGAACGAGGCGATGGCCCGCGCCACCGCCGCCGGTTTCCTGGGCGACAACATCCTGGGCAGCGGCAAGGCATTCCGCCTGCAGGTGCGCAAGGCCGCCGGCGCCTATGTCTGCGGCGAGGAAACCGCGATGCTGGAAAGCATCGAGGGCAAGCGCGGCGTGGTGCGCGCCAAGCCGCCGCTGCCGGCGCTGGCCGGTCTGTTCGGCCAACCTACCGTAATCAACAACGTGATCACCCTGGCCACGGTGCCGGTGATCCTGGCGCGTGGCGCGGCGTTCTACGCCGGCTACGGCATGGGCCGTTCGCGCGGCACGCTACCGTTCCAGCTGGCCGGCAACCTGAAATTCGGCGGTCTGGTGGAAAAAGCCTTCGGCCTGACGCTGAACCAGCTGCTGCACGACTTTGGCGGTGGCAGCGCCAGTGGCCGGCCGCTGCGCGCGGTGCAGGTGGGCGGCCCGCTGGGCGCCTATCTGCCGCCGGCGCAGTTCGACACCCCGCTGGATTACGAAGCCTTTGCCGCGCTGGGCGCGGTGGTGGGCCACGGCGGCGTGGTGGCGTTTGACGACAGCGTGGACATGGCCGAGCAGGCGCGCTACGCGATGGAATTCTGCGCCATCGAATCCTGTGGCAAGTGCACGCCGTGCCGCATCGGCTCCACCCGCGGGGTAGAGGTGATCCAGCGCATCCAGCAGCGGCAGGACAGCCCGCAGCAGATCGAACTGCTGCGCGACCTGTGCGACACCATGCTGCACGGCTCGCTGTGCGCGATGGGCGGCATGACACCCTACCCTGTGCTGTCGGCACTCAATCATTTCCCGGAAGACTTCGATGGTGCAGGCGAATAAATCTACTGCGCGTCGCAATGCCGGCCCTGCGATGCTCGCCGTACCACTTGTACGGCTGCGCTTCTTAAACCGGCCTTGCACCGCTCGCGACGATTTCTTCACCCACACCGGGGAGAACAAAAAATGGATTTGAACAATAGTCCCGAACTCGACTACGGCACCCCTGCCCGCGTTTCCGAGCGCATGGTCACCCTGGAAATCGACGGCCAGAGCGTAACCGTGCCGGAAGGCACCTCGGTAATGCGCGCCGCCACCGAGGCCGGCACCATGGTGCCCAAGCTGTGCGCCACCGACAGCCTGGAGCCGTTCGGCTCCTGCCGGCTGTGCATGGTGGAAATCGAAGGCCGCCGCGGTTACCCGGCATCCTGTACCACCCCGGTGGAAGCCGGCATGGTGGTGCGCACCCAGAGCGACAAGCTGCAGAACCTGCGCCGTGGCGTGATGGAGCTGTATATCTCCGACCACCCGCTGGACTGCCTGACCTGTGCGGCCAACGGTAACTGCGAGCTGCAGACCCAGGCCGGCGTGGTGGGCCTGCGCGAGGTGCGCTACGGCCTGGCCGGCGCCAACCACCTGGACAGCAAGAAGGACGAGTCCAACCCCTACTTCAGCTACGACCCGTCCAAGTGCATCGTCTGCAACCGCTGCGTGCGCGCCTGCGAGGAAACCCAGGGCACCTTCGCGCTGACCATCTCCGGCCGCGGCTTCGAATCGCGCGTATCTCCGGGCCAGGATCAGCCGTTCATGGAATCCGAATGCGTGTCCTGTGGCGCCTGTGTCGATGCCTGCCCCACTGCCACGCTGCAGGAAAAGACCGTGATCAAGATCGGCCAGGCCGAGCACAGCAAGATCACCACCTGCGCCTACTGCGGCGTGGGCTGCGGCTTCAAGGCCGAGATGAAGGGCAACCAGGTAGTACGCATGACGCCGTGGAAAGACGGCAAGGCCAACGAGGGCCACGCCTGCGTCAAGGGCCGCTTCGCCTGGGGCTACGCCACCCACCCGGACCGCATCACCAAACCGATGATCCGCAGCAAGATCACCGACCCGTGGCGCGAAGTGAGCTGGGAAGAAGCCATCGGCCATGCCGCCAGCGAGTTCCGCCGCATCCAGGCCAAGTACGGCAAGGATTCGGTGGGCGGCATTACCTCCAGCCGCTGCACCAACGAAGAAACCTATCTGGTGCAGAAGCTGATCCGCGCCGGCTTCGGCAACAACAACGTGGACACCTGCGCCCGCGTCTGCCACTCGCCCACCGGCTACGGCCTGGGGCAGACCTATGGCACCTCGGCCGGCACGCAGACCTTCAAATCGGTGGAGCACAGTGACGTGGTGCTGGTGATCGGCGCCAACCCCACCGACGGCCACCCGGTATTCGCCTCGCGGCTGAAGAAACGCCTGCGTGAAGGCGCGCGGCTGATCGTGATCGACCCGCGCCGCATCGACCTGGTGCAGACCCCGCACGTGAAGGCCGACTACCACCTGGCGCTGCGCCCCGGCACCAACGTGGCGATGATCACCGCACTGGCACACGTGATCGTGACCGAAGGCCTGCTGGCCGACGAGTTCATCGCCGCGCGCTGCGAGGAGAAATCCTTCCACGACTGGCGCGACTTCGTCAGCAAGCCGGAAAATTCGCCGGAAGCCACCGCCGACATCACCGGCGTGCCGGCCGAAGACGTGCGCGCAGCCGCCCGCCTGTACGCCACTGGTGGCAATGCGGCCATCTACTATGGCCTGGGCGTAACCGAACACAGCCAGGGCTCCACCATGGTGATGGGCATTGCCAACCTGGCGATGGCCACCGGCAACATCGGCCGCGAAGGCGTGGGCGTTAACCCGCTGCGCGGTCAGAACAATGTGCAGGGCAGCTGCGATATGGGCTCCTTCCCGCACGAGCTGCCGGGTTACCGCCACATTTCCGATACTGCTACCCGCCAGCTGTTCGAGTCGGCCTGGGGCGTGACGCTGGACCCGGAACCGGGCCTGCGCATCCCCAATATGTTCGATGCGGCGATGGCCGGCAGCTTCCTCGGCCTGTACTGCGAGGGCGAGGACATCGTGCAGTCCGACCCTAACACCCAGCACGTCACCGCAGCGCTGTCGGCGATGGAATGCGTGGTGGTGCAGGATATCTTCCTCAACGAAACCGCCAAGTACGCGCACGTGTTCCTGCCGGGCGCCTCGTTCCTGGAAAAGGACGGCACCTTCACCAATGCCGAGCGCCGCATCTCGCGCGTTCGCCAGGTAATGAAACCGCTGGCCGGCTACGCCGACTGGGAGGTAACCCAGCTGCTGGCCAATGCGCTGGGGCTGGCGATGGATTACAAGCATCCGTCGGAGATCATGGACGAGATCGCACGGCTGACGCCAAGCTTTGCCGGCGTCAACTACCAGAAGATCGACCGCATGGGCAGCGTGCAGTGGCCGTGCAACGACGCAGCGCCGGAAGGCACACCGACCATGCACCTGGACGCTTTCGTGCGCGGCAAGGGCAAGTTCTTCGTTACCCAGTACGTGGCTACCGACGAGAAGGTCAACCGCCGCTTCCCGCTGATCCTCACCACCGGGCGCATCCTGTCGCAGTACAACGTGGGCGCGCAGACCCGCCGCACCGCCAACAGCATGTGGCACCCGGAAGACGTGCTGGAAATCCACCCGCACGACGCGGAAGAGCGCGGCATCAACGATGGCGACTGGGTTGGCGTGCAAAGCCGCGCCGGCGAAACAGTGCTGCATGCCAAGGTAAGCGAGCGCATGCAGCCGGGCGTGGTGTACACCACCTTCCACTTCCCGGAATCCGGCGCCAACGTGATTACCACCGACAACTCCGACTGGGCCACCAACTGCCCGGAATACAAGGTGACGGCAGTGCAGGTGCTGAAGGTTACCCAGCCTTCCGCCTGGCAGCAGGACTACCAGCGCTTCAACCGCACCCAGCTGCAGCTGCTGGAGCAGGCCGGCGCCGACGAAGGCAAGGCATGATGGCGCCGGAACAACCACCCGCCCCACCAGGGGCCAGCCACTGCCAGGTGCAAACCTGGCAGCACGGCCAGGTGGCTTCCGCCAGCGATACGCTGGCGGAAGAGCTGCCGGTGGCGCTGGAGTTCAACGGCATCTCGCACGCGGTGATGCTGGCCACGCCACTGGACCTGGAGGACTTTGCGCTGGGTTTTGCCATCAGCGAAGGCATCGTCGACAGCGTGGACGAGGTATACGACCTGCAGCTGGAGCAGCGCTGTGATGGCTTGGTGGTACAGCTGGACATCGCCAGCGCCTGCTTTGCCAGGCTGAAGGAAATGCGCCGCAACCTCACCGGCCGCACCGGCTGCGGCCTGTGCGGTACCGAGAGCCTGGCGCACGCAGTGCGCCCGCTGCCGCCGTTAACCCGGCCCGGCCTGGTGCATGAGGCCGCCATCCGTCAGGCGCTGACTGCACTGCGTCAGCACCAGACGCTGCAGCAGGTGACCGGCGCCACCCATGCCGCCGCCTGGTGCGGTGACGATGGCTGCATCCGCGTGGTGCGCGAAGACGTTGGCCGCCACAATGCGCTGGACAAGCTGATCGGCGCGGTGCTGAAATCGCGCCCCGCGGTGCGTGACGGCTTCGTGGTGGTAACCAGCCGCGCCAGCATGGAAATGGTGCAGAAAACCGTGACCGCCGGCTTTGGCTGCCTGGTGGCGATCTCCGCCCCCACCCGGCTGGCGGTGGATCTGGCCGAACAGGCCGGGCTGTGCCTGATCGGCTTCGCCAAGCCGGAACGCTGGGTAGCCTATAGCCACGCGCAGCGCATCCTGCCCGCCGACAACTGAATCTCACTGGACACAAGCATGGATATCCATACCCTCACCCGCATGGCCAACCAGATCGGCGGCTTTTTCGAAGCCATGCCGGACCGGCAGGAAGCGCTGGCCGGCATCACCCTGCACATCAAGCGTTTCTGGGAGCCACGCATGCGCCGCGAACTGCACGACTACCTGCAGCAAGCCGACAACAGCGAGCTGCTACCCATCGTACGCGAGGCCCTGCAGGCCGACAGCAGCTGGCAACCAGAGCAGCACTGACACCGACCTTCCACAGCCCGCCAAGGGTTGGCCGCAGCGGCGAAAACGGACAAGCCGGCGCCAGCCGGTGTCATCAAAGGCCAACAGCAAAGCCGCCATCGCAAGATGGCGGCTTCTGTCTGTCCGCAGCACTGGCAATCGCCGCCTCTGCTCGCCCCCTCAACAGCAACACCAAACAGGAATGCTGCCGATTCAATTACTTAGCTGCAACTACCCGGCTTTTCCGGGCCAGGTGACGCATAAATGGGCAGTTTGTCGGCAGATAGCACAAAGCCCTCGCGTAATACGCGAGGGCTTTGTGTCAGACGCTGGCTGCCATCACATAACGACGGTAGCAGCCAGCTAGGTCCGGGCTTAGTTGGCCAGGTGACGCTGCACTGCCGCCATGCCGTCCTTGCCATCGAAGGTGGTGACACCAGCCAGCCAGCTCTTCAGCATGAACGGGTTCTTTTTCAGGTAGTTGCGCGCAGCAACTTCCGGTTTTTCCTTGTTCATGATCGGGCCCATGACACGGTTTTCGATGTCAGTGGTGAATTGCAGATTGGTCAGCAGCTTGGCTGCATTCGGACAGCGCGTCTGGTAGTCGGTTGCCAGCGCAGTGAACACCTTGGCTTCGCCGTAGTTCGGGCCGAATACATCATCGCCACCGGACAGGTAGGCCATCTTGTACTTCACGTTCATCGGATGCGGTTCCCAGCCCAGGAACACTACCCATTTTTTCTGGCGAATGGCGCGTTCCACTTCGGACAGCATGCCAGCTTCGCTGGATTCCACCAGTTTGAAGCCGGTGAGACCAAACTGGTTTTTCTTGATCATGTCCTGGATCAGCAGGTTGCCGTCGTTACCCGGCTCGATGCCGATGATTTTGCCATCCAGCTTGTCCTTGAACTTGGCGATATCGGCAAAGGTCTTCAAGCCTGCAGCGGCCACGTAGTCGGGCACTGCCAGCGTGTACTTGGCACCCACCAGGTTCGGGCGCTCCAGCACCTTGATCTGGCCGGCCTTCACGAACGGCTCGATCATCGGCGTCATGCTGGGGTTCCAGTAGCCCAGGAAGGCATCGATCTGCTTGTTCTTGATACCGGCGAAAGTGATGGGTACCGAAGCGATGGTGGTGGTCGGCTTGTAACCCAGGCCTTCCAGCACTACCGATGCCATGCCGGTAGTGGCGGCAATGTCGGTCCAGCCGACATCGGCAAAGCGCACCTTCTGGCACTGCGCGGGATCCGCTGCCAGCACCGTGCTGCTGACAGCACCGATCAACAGTGCTCCTGCAAGCTTGTAAGCATTCATTACTTAGCTCCTGTCTTTTGTAATTCACTAGGTGGCGCCGGGCGCCGGGCTACCGCAACACTTGCGGCGGTTGCCAGATTGCCATGACGCCTGCCTGCAACTTGCCTGCTATCGACAGCCAGTTGCCCGCAGACGTCCTGAGGGGAATTACATGATGGCGGCTTCCAGCGACAGCTGCTGCCGCTCGCGGCTGGGCGGGTAACCGAACAGGTTACGGTAGGACTTGGAGAAGTGGGATGAAGACAAAAACCCTGTGGCAACAGTCACTTCCATTACGCTCATATTGGTCTGCAGCAGCAACTCGCGGGCGCGGCGCAGACGCAGGTCGAGGTAATACTGTGCCGGAGTACTGCCAAGATAACGCTTGAACAGACGCTCCAGGTGGCGCAGCGACACCCCCAGCTCCGCCGCCAGGTCATCCAGCGGGCGCGGGTTCTCGATATTCATTTCCATTGCCAGCGCGGCATCGATCAGCGACTCGTGGCCGGTGCCCACCCGTGCCAGCAGCGGAATGTGCTGGTGATCGTGCTGGTCGCGGATGCGGTCGACAATGAACTGCGCCGATACATCTGCGGCCAGCCCCTTGCCGCCCTTGTGGCGGATCAGCGTGCACATCATGTCCAGCGGCGCGGTGCCGCCACTACAGGTCAGCCGGTCGCGATCAATCACGAACAGTTCGCTGGAAAACTGTGTCTTGGGAAACTCCTCGCGGATGGCACTGAGATTCTCCCAGTGGATGCTGCTGCGATAACCATTCATCACCCCTGCCTTCGCCAGTGCGAAGGCGCCGGTACAGACGCCACCCAGCGGCACGCCGGCCTGGGCGAACTTGCGGATGATCGCCAGCTCGGCATCGGTGGTGGCCTCGCGCACCTGGATGCCGCCACAAACGATCAGCAGATCGTAATCGGCAGGCGCGCCCGGCTCGCCGGTAGGCGCCAGTGCCAGGCCGTTACTGGCGGCCACCGGCTGACCATCGCTGGAAATCAGCGACCAGCGATACAGCCGCTTGCGTGACAGGTGATTGGCCATGCGCAGCGGCTCTACCGCATTGGCAAAGGCAATCATGGAGAAATTGGGCAACATCAGGAAACCGATGTGAGCGAGCGAACCAAGTTGCTGCGGGCTCATGGTGACCTCCGGTGGGTGGTGTGTGATTGGGGGACGCACCTCGAAACGGGTGCTGGGTAAAACAAGAACCGGTATGTTGCCACAACGGCGGGCCGTTCAGGTCGGCCCGCCGTCCAGGGCGGTATTGCCTGTGCGATCAGTTGCCGCCCTGCTGCGGCGTCGGGCCGCGACCGAAGCTCTCGGTCAGGCGATCGAGAATGATGGCCAACAGCACCACGGCGAGGCCGCTTTCAAAGCCCAGGCCCACATCCAGACGCTGGATACTGGCCAGCACATCGTTACCCAGGCCACCGGCACCCACCATGGAGGCGATGATCACCATCGACAGCGCCATCATGATGGTCTGGTTGACGCCAGCCATGATGGCCGGCAGTGCGATCGGCAGCTGTACCTTGAACAGCAGCTGGGTGGGCGTGCAGCCAAAAGCATGGCCGGCTTCCACCTGCTCCTTGTTCACCTGGCGGATACCCAGACTGGTCAAGCGCACCGCCGGCGGCACCGCGAACACCACGGTAGCCAGGATGCCCGGCACCCGGCCCAGGCCGAAGAACATGGCAGCAGGAATCAGATACACGAAGGCAGGCATGGTCTGCATGAAGTCCAGCACCGGCCGCACCATGGTGTTGACGCGACGGCTGCGCGCACACCAGATACCCATCGGCACACCGATCAGCAGGCTGATGAAGGTGGCGGACAGGGTAAGTGCCAGCGTGGCCACGGTCTGCGCCCAGAAGCCGGTAACCAGGATCAGCAACAGGGCGGCCAGCACGAAGCTGGCGAATTTCCAGCCCAGGCGCCAGATACCCAGACCACAGAAGAAAGCGATCATCACCCAGGCCGGCAGCGACAGCAGCGCCACTTCCACGTGCTCGGCAAACAGGTCTACCGAGTGGCCGATGGCATCGAAGGCACCGGCATTGTTATCCAGCAAAAAGGTGATGAAACCATTGACCCATTCACCAATGGGCAGGAAGTCGTGGGGATTGGCGAGGAATTTTTGCCAGAGTTCATTCATGGTGGGGGCTCCTTGCGGGGCGGCGCCGAGGCACCGTCCCTGTCTGTTCGGGGGATGGCGCGGCTCAGTGGACGGCGCTGCTTTGCAGGCGATGCTCGGACAGCTTGGACAGCACGCTGGAGGCGGTGATCACACCCAGGTAACGCCCGTCGTGGTCGATTACCGGCAACGGCTCGCGCTGCCCCTGCAGGCGCTTGAGTACATCCGGCAGTGCCGAAGCCGGGGTGATCGGCGACACCGGCACACAGCGCTCGCTCGGGTTACAGCCTTCTGCTCCCAGCGTATCGCGGCCCACCAGGCCCAGCAGCTTGTGATCCCCGGACACACAGGCCACCCAGTGATGCTGCGGATCGTGCTGCCCGGCCAGACTGCCGTTCACCATCAGCCCAACGCCATGCGGGTCGATCAGATCCTTGGCCAGCAGGTAACGCGAGGTATCCACGCTCTTGAAGAATTCGCGCACATAGTCTTCGGCCGGGTTTTCGATGATTTCCTGCGGGGTACCCACCTGCACCAGGCGGCCGCCTTCCATGATGGCAATGCGTGAGCCGATGCGCAGCGCCTCTTCCAGATCGTGCGATACGAAGAAAATGGTGCGGCGGTGATCGCGTTGCAGCTGCAGCAGGATGTCCTGCATTTCGGCGCGCTTGAGCGGGTCGAGAGCCGAAAAGGCTTCGTCCATCAGCATCAGCGAAGGGTCCACCGCCAATGCGCGCACCAGACCGACACGCTGCTGCATGCCGCCGGACAGCTCGTGCGGCATTTTGCGGGCAAAGGTAGCCAGGCCAACCTGCTCCAGCACTTCCATGGCGCGCTTTTCGCGCTCCTTGCGGCCAACCCCGGCAATTTCCAGGCCGAAGGCAGCGTTGTCCAGCACGGTGCGATGCGGCATCAGCGCAAAGCTCTGGAACACCATGCTCATGTCGCGGCGGCGCAGCGATACCAGCTCGCTGGGCGACAGTTTGGTGATGTCCTGGCCATCCAGCAGGATGCGGCCATCGGTGGGGTCCATCAGCCGGTTGATCAGGCGAATCAGCGACGATTTGCCGGAGCCGGACAGGCCCATCAGTACGAAGATCTCGCCCTCATCCACCGAGAACGACACGTTGTTCACGCCCACTACCTGCCCGGTATTGCGAAACACCGTTTCCTTGGTTTCTCCAAGCTTGAGTAGACGCATTGCCTCCTGTGGCTTTTCCCCGAAAACCTTGTACAGGTTTTCTACCACGATCTTGCCTGACTGCATTGCTTTCTCCTTTGCCCTGGCGAGGCTGCCACATCGCAGCAAGTGCTGTGCCCGTCATGCACCAGTGCGTGACAGGTGTGCTGCGCCAACACCCAAGCTGTTGTAGTAATTGATTTGTATCAAGGAAAAAGATATGGACGATACGACCTGACAAGCAAGAATCAACCGACACCAACCTGTCCTAAAACGACATCGCACCAACCAGTATCATAAGTTAACCAAAAATCAAGGAAATGCCCGTCTGACGGGCACTCCAGGCGCCTTTTCTGTGCATGCTGCAGTGGCGAAAAACACAGCGTTGCGTCGTTCCCTGACAGGTGTCAGACAATCTCCACGCCCAAACAATGGCAAGGCACTACGCGGCAGCCGCAAAAAAAACAAGCCGCTCGGCTTGCGCACGAACGGCTCGCAGGGGAGAGTTATTCAGAACCGACCACAATGGTCAGCACAGCCAAGTCCACGCCCGTGGCACAAAGTGTGCGAAGGTATCCATGCTGGGGCGGCTGCACAACGACCAGCGACTCAGCGATCCAGCACCACGGGGCTCAATGGCACACTGCAACACGGCAGTATCCAGCCCTGATCGATTTCACGCTGGCGGATGCCGCCACCGTGCTTCATATCCACTTTGCCTTCCAGCATCTTGGTCTTGCAGGTACCACACAGGCCCTTGGAACAGGACGACGGCACGCGAAGGCCCTGTTGCTGCGCCGCGGCCAGGATAGTCTGCCCGGGCTTGGTATGCACCACATCGCCCAGCTTGTTGAAGCGCACCTCGTAGCCGCACTCGCCAGCCGCCTCCGGCTCGGCCGGTGCCGCTTCGGCCGCGCCGGCCGCCGCATTCAGGTCGGCAAAATTGAAGCTTTCTTCATGATAGTGCTGCATATCGAAACCGGCCGACTGCAACAACTCGCGCGCGCCGGTCATGTATGGCGCCGGGCCACAGCAGAACACGGTGCGCTCGCGGAAATCCGGTACCAGCCGCTCCAGCGCAGCCAGATCCAGCCGGCCTTCCAGCCCGCTCCACTCCGGTTCCGGATCGCGCACCTGCACAATGGCGGCCTGGTGAAAGCCCTTGCGCGCACGAGACAGCTGCACCAGTTCGTTGCGGCAGATCAGGTCGGCCGGCGAGCGGGCGCTATGCACGAAGGCGACGTCGATATCACCGCCGAGATCCACCAGCGCACGGCTCATCGACATCAGCGGCGTGATGCCGCTACCGGCGGACAGAAACAGGTAGCGCGATGCCGGCGCATTGGCAAAGCTGAACTCGCCGGACGGCCCCAGCACGCTGATGTTCATGCCCGGGCGCAGATTGTCGTGCAGCCAGTTGGATACCTGCCCGCCCGGCACGCGCTTGACGGTGATGGTGACGGTATCCGGCCGCGTCGGCGACGACGACAGCGTATAGCAGCGGTTCACCGTCTGCCCGTCGATATTCAGTTCCAGGGTGATGAACTGCCCCGGCAGGTAGGCAAAGCGCCGCGCCGGTACGGCACGAAACGTGAAAGTACGTACATCATGGGTTTCATCATGCACCGACACGCATTGCAAGGTGTCATCGACACCGGCCTGCCAGTAGGGTGCGGGCGCGGTAAAGGCAAATGTGGGAGTGGCGGTAGTCGCAGTGGTGGTCATGGCGTCGCCCTGTCATGGTGATCCGGCCGGGTTGGCCGCATGCGGCCAACCTTCCCGGACGTGTGTGTATTGGGCGCCACGAAAACCCCAGCTTTGGCCAGATTGGAAATCCGGGCTGTTCGAGGCGCCCTACTGCGGCCCGGCTTGTCCGGCAAGCTGGATGTCTGCTTGCCGGTGCCAGGTCTGATTGCAACGGTTTGCTGGCGTCAGCCGGCTTATTCCAGACCTACGGCCAGGCGGCGAACATACCAGTCGGTAAACTTCTCCACCAGGGTTTCGGTAAACGGCGAGTACGGGCCCGGCTGGTAGGCGGAACTCTTGGCGCCACGATGCGATTCTTCCACCAGATGGCGGTCCTGATCGTTGGTGGCATTCCACACCGCGGTCAGGTTCTTCACGTCGTAATCCACGCCTTCCACCGCATCCTTGTGTACCAGCCACTTAGTGCGCACCAGGGTGGTATCCGCGGAAAGCGGAATCACGCTGAAGGTCACGATGTGGTCGGCCATGAAGTGGTGCCAGGAGTTGGGCTGGGTCCAGAACGACAGGCCACCGATGGAGGCATCCTTGAAGTCCGCCAGCAGCTTCTTGCACGCGGCATTGGTATCCAGCGTCTGCGATTCACCACTGCGGTCCAGCGGCATGCGCATGGTGCGGAAGCCGGTGACGTCGGCCAGGCGCTCCACCTCGGTGGACGGCAGGCCACAGGACTCCCAGTGCTGGTGACGGTCGGCCACCATCTCTTCGTACTGGCGCAGTCCTTCGGCGGTTTCTTCCTTCGGTGCGAAGCCGTAGCTGTAGGCAAACAGCGATACGGTCAGCTCCGGGTGGTTGCCGGTGCAGTGATAGCACTCGCGGTTGTTTTCCAGCGTCAGTTTCCAGTTGCCCTGCTCGATGATGTCTACCTGCACCGCTACCTTGGTGTTCTCGATCTGGTGCGGGGCGATGTACTTGCTCATCACCTCGGACATGGCATCGAAATCCGCCGGTGGCTCGTCGGCCAAGCAGATGAACAGCAGGCCGGCCATATTGCGCAGGTGCACCGGCTTGAGGCTGTGGTGCGACAGATCGAAACCTTCCTGCATGTGGTCGGCGAAAATCAGCTTGCCGGACAGGTCGTAAGTCCACTGGTGGTACGGGCACACCAGATTACCCACGGTGCCTTTTTCGCCAGCACACAGGCGCGAGCCGCGATGACGACAGACGTTGTGGAAGGCGCGAATCTCGTTGTCGTCGTCGCGCAGGATCAGGATCGGCTGCTGGCCCAGCTGCACGGTCATGTAGTCACCCGGTTCCGGTACATCCACCGATACGCCGACATAGATCCAGTGCTTGCCGAAGATATGCTCCATGTCGGCGTCGAACACGGCTTGCGAGGTGTAGAACGGCGCTTCCAGGCTGTAACCCGGCACACGGCGGGCCACCAGTTCGCGCAGGTTTACGGCCGGATGAAACGCGATCGTGCTGCTAGTCATGATGAACTTCTCCAAAAACAACGCGGTTACATGGGGGTGCGCTGTTGCCGGGTGGGGCGGAAAACAGCATGTTGTTGTCAGAAATCGACGAGATGATGGTCGCGCAGGTAGTTCAGCAGAACTTGCGCTTTTTCGACCGGATCGCCCTGTTTTACGACCACGCCGCCAGCCTTGGCACCATCGCTGGCAATGGCGCCGAGCATGCGCTCATGACCACTGGCCTTGCTGGCCGCAACCAGCGGGCGTGCACGGCGGTCGGCCGGCTCCAGGTGCACCACGCCCGGCTGCAGATTGGCCGGCGACAAGTGACGCAGCTGGCCCTGTAGCAGTCGCGCATAGACATATGGCTGCGGCGCGCTGGCGCGCTCGTGCACCGCCACCACGGCCGGCAAGTCGGTAGCCAGGCGACGGCGCTGCCCCTTGGGCAGGAACTGTTCGATCTCGATCTCCGCGCCGCGTACCTGCAGCTGCAGGGCATCCGGCAACAGGGGCAGGTTCAGCTCGTCAGCCAGCAGATAGGGCAGCATGGCACTACCCTGCCCGCCACCGGCACGCCGGCCGCACAGAATCAGATCGACATCCTGCAGCTGGCGCGCCAGCACGCGGGTGATATCGGCACCGGCCACCACCGGCAGCACGTTGATACAGCTGACGCCCTGTGCCAGGTACGGGCCCAGCGCGGCATCGTCGGCATCGCCGGCGTACAGCACCAGCAGATGCTGCGGCGTCGGTACCAGCTTCAGTGCCAGCGCCAGTGCGGCGCTATCGGCGGCGGCGGCGCAGGGCCGGCCGCTGACCGGGTGCGTGGCCGGCGCCAGCAGCACCGCCACTTTCAGGTTCTGTTTGCTCATCAGGCAGTCTCCAGCACGGGTTTGGCCGCGGCGGCACTACTGGCGGCGCGCTCGGCAGCCAGCAAGCGGTTCAGCGCGGCGATCAGCGTCTGGCAGTCTTCCACCAGGGTCAGGTCGGCGCGTTTGACGATAGGCGCGGCGGCGTCCAGGTTGACGGCGATCACGTGCCGGCATTCCTTGATGCCCTGCAGGTGCTGCACCGCGCCGGAGATGCCGAACGCCAGGTAGGCGCTGGCCTGTACCGTCTTGCCGGTGGCGCCCACCTGCTGCTCGCGGGCGAAGCGGCCATCGTCCACCGCCACTCGCGAGGCGCCAATCGCCGCGCCCATCTGCTCGGCCAGCTGGCGCAGGCCGGCGGTGTCCTGCACACCATTACCGGCGGAGACAATCAGATCAGCCTCCTCCAGCGCCAGTTGCGAGGCCGGGCAACTGCTGCTGCCCAGGTCGCGCACCCGTTCGCCGAGCAATGGCAGTTGCTCGGTACCGCCGTCGCTGCCCAGGCCGCGGAACGGCAGGCGGGCATCCGCCACCTTGCGGGCCAGCAGCAGCACCGGCGGCAGCGGCTGTACTGCAAACTGCCCGGCCGGCGCCAGGCTGCGTACTTCGCGCCCCGGCACCACTTCAATGACATCGCAGGCCACCGCAAGACGGTGGCGACTGGCGAAACGCCGCCCCAAATCGGCATCGGCGCCACGGTCCGGCAGACATAGCTGCGATGGCGACTCGCGCTGCCACACCGTGGCCAGCAGGGCCAGTTTGCGCTGTGGCGTGTAACCACCGTCCTCGCACAACAGCACGCGGTCGGCACCGGCCTCACCGGCTGCGGCCACGCTGTCGGCATTGCCGCCGAACAGCAGGGCCAGCACTTCGGTATCCGCCGTGGCCAGAATGGCCGCTGCGGCCAGGGTTTCACGGGCAGCCTCGTCCAGTGCGCCGCGGTCGGTGTGGATCACCACCAGGCTGCGCTGCTTGAACGGGCCGTTGCTGCGCACCGGCTTGGCCTTGCTGTGGCCGTGGGCCTGCAGCTGTTCGCGGCTGCCCACCTCCTCGCCCAGTACGATACGCTTGAGTCCGGACGGCCCGATCACATAGGGGCGCCGCGGGTCGATACGCGGAATGGCACTATTGTTGAACATGACTCTCTCCGCTCTTATTTGGCCAGTCGTGCTGCAACCAGCTCGGCCAGTTCCACCACTGCCGCCCGCTCACCCACCACGCCTTCCAGCATTGCGGTGCAGTTCGGGCAGGCCACGGCCACTGTGCTGGTGCCGGTGGCACGCACATCGTCCATGCGCATGTCCGGAATACGCTGCTTGCCGGGAATATCGGTGAACGAGGCGCCGCCACCCCAGCCGCAGCAACGCGACTGCATGCCGGAACGCTCCATCTCCACTACCTTGATGCCGATACCCTTGAACACGCGGCGCGGGGCGTCGGTTTCGCCGTTGTAACGCGCCAGGTAGCACGGGTCGTGGTAGGTGATGGTGGTGGCTTCGGCATCGGCTTTCAGCGGCAGCTGGCGCTTGTCCAGCAGCTCGGCAATCACCTGGCTGTGGTGCTGGATGCGGTAGTTGCCGCCCAGCGCCGGGTATTCGTTGGCCAGGCAATGGAACAGGTGCGGGTCCGGGGTGACGATGTGGTCGAAGCTGTAGTGACGCAGCGTGGCCATCATCTTGTCGGCCAGTTGCTGGAAGGTAGCCTCGTCGCCCAGGCGGCGCGCAAGATCACCACAATCCGGCTCGGCTTCGCCCAGCACCGCCACTTTCAGTCCAGCGGCTTTCAGCACCTGCACCAGGGCGCGCAGTGCACGCTGGTAGCGCATGTCGAAGGCACCCTCGCCTGCCAGCAGCAGCCAGTCGGCATGCTCGCCCGGCAGCAGCACCGGCACGTTCAGGTCCACCGCCCAGTGGTAGCGTGCGGCCAACGGGTAGCCACCCACGGTGTCGGTATCGCGCAGATTGGCCAGTGCCTCGGCACCCTTGTTCGGCACCTCGCCACGTGTCAGCGTGACATGCCGACGCAGGCTGACCACGGTATCCACGTGTTCGATCAGCATCGGGCATTCCTGCACACAGGCACGGCAGGTAGTGCACGACCACAGTGTTTCCGGCGCCAGCAGGCCGCCGAGAATCGGCTGCTGCGCATCACCGCCACGCAGCGGCTGGCCCGGGTGCGGGTTGCCGGCATAGCTCTGGCCATCGCCGGAGGACAGGCCGGTAACCATGTCCTGGATCAGCTTCTTCGGGTTCAGCGGCTGGCCAGCGGCATAGGCCGGACAGGCAGCCTCACACTTGCCGCACTGCACGCAGGCATCGAAGGACAGCAGGCGGTTCCAGGCAAAATCGGCCGGCTTTTCCACGCCAAAGTCATTGGCTTCCAGATTCAGCGGCTTGAGGTCGGTGGAACGCTTGTTGCCGGAGAAACGCTCCTGGCGCGGATGGAACGCCAGGTGCAGCAGACCGGCTACCGCGTGCTTCATCGGGCCACCCAGGCCGATACCCAGCGCCAGCTCGGCTCCGCCCAGCGTCAGGCCGGCCAGTGCCAGCAGCGCCAGCAGGCGTGCGGCACTGCCCAGTGCGTCCCCGCTGATTGCCAGCAGTGCGGCCAAGGCGGCACCGACGGCAAACAGCAGCAGGCTCTTGGGCAGACGGCTCCAGGCACCCTTGGACAGCCGCGCCGGCGGCGCCTTGCGACGCGAGCGCACCAGCATGGCTCCGGCAAACATCAGCAGTGCGGCCAGCAGCATCAGCACATCCAGCGCCGGCAGATACAGCATCAGACCATAGTTGGCCGCAGCCAGCGCCAGCACCGCTACCGCGCCACCAGCCACCGCCACGTGGGCACGGGCGATGAACGGGTCGCGCGCCACCACATGGTGCAGGTCGACAAAGTAGCGTTTCGGAATGGCAAACAGTCCGGACCAGGCCACCTGGGCGGCGCGCCCCTGGCGCCACAGGGCGGCACGGCGTGCCAGCCCCAGCGACAGCAGGGCCGCGCCCAGCCAGAACAGGCCGGTAAGCGCAAGCGGGAAGTTCATGTCAGAAATCCTTCACCAGACGCAGCGCGTCGTAGATCGCGCCGTGGATGTTGTGCATGGAGATGCAGTCGCCTACCCGGAACAGCAGGAATTCGTCGCCCTGCAGCGGCTCGGACAGGCACGGCTGCGGCTGGGAAGCAAACAGGGTGTGCACGTCGGTGACGCCCTGGTTCTTGGAACGCTCCTTCAGCGACCAGTACAGGGTGTCGTTGGGCAGAATGCCGTTTTCCACCACCACCTGGTCCACAGCGCGCTCTTCCAGCGCCTCAGTGTATTCGTTGCGTAGCACGGCGATCAGCTTGTCGCCCTCGCGGTAGACACGATCCATCCAGTAGTTCGGGGTCGGGATCATGCCCTGCGCGTACAGGCGGCGGTAGAAGATCGGGAAGGTGGTGCCGCCGGTGTCGTCACCCACTTTCACGTCCGGGGTAACGATTTCCACCTGGCTGCCACGGCTGGCCAGGAAGTCGGCCACGCCAAAGCCGGCATGGCTGCTCACCGCGTCGTACACCAGCACGTTCTTCTTCGGTTCCACCTTGCCGGACAAGATGTCCCAACCGGTTACGGCCAACCCTTCGTCCACGCCCCAGGCCGGCACCATGCCGCTGTTGGGTACGCCACCGGTGGCCAGCACCACGATGTCCGGCTTCTCGGCCAGGATCATCGCTTCGTCGGCAGCGGTGCTCAGGCGACGATCCACGCCCAGACGCTGGGTTTCCATGTCCAGCCAGCGGATGATGCCGGCCATCTGTTCACGCTGCGGCGCCTTGGCGGCCAGCACGATCTGCCCGCCTACCACGTCGCTCTTCTCGAACAGCACCACGTCGTGGCCACGTTCCTTGGCCACCCGGGCAGCCTCCAGACCGGCCGGACCGGCACCTACCACTACCACCTTGCGCTGATGCTTCGCTTTTTCGAAGGTGTGCGGCATGGTGGCTTCGCGGCTGGTGGCGGCGTTCTGGATACACAGTACGTCCTGGCCGAAGTACTGGCGGTCGATACAGTAGTTGGCACCCACGCACTGGCGGATCTGGTCTTCCTTGCCATCGCGGATCTTGATCACCAGGTGCGGGTCGGCAATGTGGGCGCGGGTCATGCCCACCATGTCCACCATGCCGTTGGCCAGGATGCGCTCGGCCTGGTTCGGGTCACGGATACTCTGCGCATGCATTACCGGCACCCTGGATACCGACTTGATGCCGGCGGCCAGGTGTACGAACGGCTCGGGCGGCAGCGCCATCGGCGGCATGCAGTTGGCCAGTGTGTTGTGGGTGTCGCCACCGGAACCTACTACCGACAGGAAGTCGATCATGCCGGTCTCGGACATGGCCTGGGCGATGTCCTTCAGCATGTCGTGGCTCAGGCCGTCTTCGTGGAATTCGTCACCGCACATGCGCAGGCCGACACAGAAATCGGCCCCCACTTCGGCGCGAATCGCCTCGAATACCTGCATGCCGAAGCGCATGCGATTTTCCAGCGAGCCGCCGTATTCGTCGTCGCGGAAGTTGGTGCGCGGACTCCAGAACTGGTCCATCAGGTGCTGGTGGGCGGCGGAGACTTCCATGCCATCCATGCCGGCGGCCTTGATACGGCGCGCGGCTTGCGCGAAATCGGCGATGATGCGCTTGATTTCGTGCTTTTCGATAATTTTGGCGTTACCACGATGCACCGGTTCGCGAATGCCGGACGGGCTGACCAGATGCGGCCAGTGCTCGCCGTAGTAGCTGGAGCGACGACCCATGTGGGTAGCCTGGATCATGATCTTGGCGCCGTGGCGGTGCATGCTCTCGGCCAGACGCGACAGCGGATCAATGATCTTGTCGGTGGACAGGTTCACCGACTTCCACCAGCTTTGCGGGCTGTCGATCGACACCGGGCTGGAGCCGCCGCAGATGGCCAGACCCAGGCCGCCCTTGGCCTTCTCCTCGTAGTAGCGGATGTAGCGCTCGCCCGGCAGCCCGCCCGGCTCGGCATACACCTCAGCGTGGGCGGTGCTGACAATGCGGTTGCGGATGGTCAGCTTGTTGAGGGTAATCGGTTCAAACAGGTGCGGGTAACGCATGGCTCACCTCACTTCGGTTCGACAGTGAACACGCAGTAATCGGCACCCATGCCGGCGCACTGGGTTTCGGCACTGATGGTGTGGTAATCATGGCCCAGGTGTTCGCCCACCCAGTCCATGGCACCGGCAAACCAGCCGGCAAACATATAGCAGGCCATGCCTTCACTCTGCGGTGCGCCGGCCACACCCTGCGCCAGCACGAAACAGGAATTGTCGAGACGGATCTGGGCATTGCCGGTAGCCGGGTCGGCACTGATGAAGGAGAACTGGCCCCAGCCGCGCTGCGACAGGCGGTTCAGATAGTGTTCGAATACCGCCATGCCCTGCAGGCCGTGGGTACGCGCCTCGCTGTCACACCAGAAATAGGCGGAACGGTAGCCGGCGTCGTACAGTGCCTCGGCGTAGGTACCACGACCCAATGCCGCTTCCACCGCCATGTGGTTGTTCACGAAGAAATGGCGCGGCACATACAGCATCGGCAGGCCATTGGTGGTCCACACGCCGGTATCCTGGTCGACGTCGATGGGTACGAGTGGTTGCATCATGAGTCTCCTGCACGTTGTGTTTGCGGGCGCGGGCTGCGCTCCGCCAGTCAGGAGAAATGTTGCATGAGGGCAATGCGGCCAACGTCGGCGGCAACGACCGGTATTTGCCGCCTGCCGACACAATGCGGCATCTGACAACATCCGCCCCAGGCGACGGACGGCTCTTGTCACGCTGGCCGGCACGGCCAGCACCCTGCGGCTCACCCCCGGCAGCTGCACCCTCGCGGGCCACCACCCGCCACCCACGGCAGCCGCAGACCCGGAGCAGCGCCGCCCCTTGACACACCGCCTCGGTCAGCTTGCCCGCTGGAACAATCAGCAAATAGTCGTGTTTACTTCCATCAAAAAAATGCCAGGGAAATCGAACCCATCCAGTTACTAATGCTTAA
This sequence comes from Vogesella amnigena, assembly GCF_042648905.1. Taxonomy (NCBI): domain Bacteria; kingdom Pseudomonadati; phylum Pseudomonadota; class Betaproteobacteria; order Neisseriales; family Chromobacteriaceae; genus Vogesella; species Vogesella amnigena. Next base: position 265,413 of record NZ_JBHRYH010000046.1, read on the forward strand.
GTCATTAATATTATCCAGAACGCGCCACCAGCACGTCTGCATATACTTTCCAGCCACATTCGACCCACTTGTTAAGACGCTTCTTATACCGACTGAGCTTTGATTTCATTAGATTTGGATTGAAGCAAACGCTGGTATGACAGTCTATTTATCCAATAACTGAAAATCAGCTCGGCAGATGAATTGAGAACGCCATACCGGCAAACGCCGGCCACCCTCAGGAATAACCCGCATGACACGCCTTAACGTTCTCGCCATTGCGCCATCGGCAGCACAAGAGAATTTGTTGCGACAACAGCTGGCATTGGCAGATCAGACTGATATCCGTGTCTTTTCCCATGCTGCAGACACGCTGGACTACCTGCATCACCACCATGCCGATCTGCTATTTACCGACCTGGTGCTGCCGGACATGCGCGGTTTTTCCTTTATCCGCCGGATGGCCAGCCTGCGCCACAAGCCAGCCCTGGTTGTCGTATCCGACCAGCCTGGCGTACTGCTGGATAGCAAGTGCATGCAAGCCCGACTATCCGGACTGGAAATCATTGCCCAATTGCGCAAACCACTGCAGCCGACAGATATCACCAACGCGCTGGAAAAAGTGCGCGGCCAACTCGTACAGCGCCGCCAGCTACGCACACCGGAGCAGTATTACTTTTCACGCGAAGAACTATTGCTTGCCCTCCAGCAGCAGGAAATACGTACTACCGGCAATGACTGTGGACAACCGAGCGGCAAAGCCGACTGGATAGACAGCATTGAATGGCAACATCCGCAACTAGGTAAATTGCAGGCCAGTCAATTCCGACTGGCAATCGAATTGAACGGCTTGCAGGATGCCATCAGGTTATCAATACTTAACAAACCGGAAACCCTGCTGGCAGGGCGGCATTTTCACCCGCTCAGCCAGCAGCGATGCGGTAGATTGCAACCCTGGCAGCGGGCATGCCGGTCAGCGTAAGCGGCCAAATCCACCCTTACCCACAAGTCGCCGTGAATAGCAAAAGCGCGGGCAACACAGCGCCATTTCACGGCACCGAGATAACCTTCTCCTTAGCCATACCGCTTCCAGCACGAGGTCATCATGGATACATTCCCGTACCCACGCATTCGCACCATCATCCTGGATGATCACGCCATCGTCCGCCATGGCCTGGCCAGTCATCTCAGCCAGGAACGTGATATAGAAGTTGTCGGTTCGTTCGGATCGGGACGGGAGCTGGCCACCGCCCTGAAAAACAAATCCTGTACTGCAGACATCCTGCTGATGGACTACTCGCTTGGACCATCGGAAATCGATGGCATCAATCTGATCAAGCTGCTGCGCACCCGCCACCCCAGCCTGAAGATCCTGGTGCTATCCGCCTCGCACAACAAGGCCACGGTGAATATGGTGATGCATGCTGGCGCACATGGCTTTGTCGGCAAGGATGAGGATGTCGCCGACCTGGTACGGGCCATCCGCAGCGTGGCCAGCGGGCGCACGCGCATCAAGGAGGAGCTGTTTACCGAGACCGGCCACAAGCTGCCGCAAGCCAATATCACGGCGGCCACGGGCGATGACGAAGACGGCAGCGGGGAATCGCTGCTGCTGAACCGCCAGGAACTCAGCCCGCGCGAGTATGAGGTACTGCGCTGCTATCTGGATGGCATGTCGGTAACCGAGATCGCCGAAAAATTCATGCGCAGCGTCAAAACCATCAGCACCCAGAAGCAATCCGCCTACCGCAAGCTTGGCATCCACACCGATGCCGAGTTGTTCAAGATTCGCCACCAGCTGGAAAATGGCTAACAGTGCCATGACGCGCCCCAAACTGGTCGCCACCGCTTATCTGGCACTGCTGCTGGCCTCACCTCTCGCGCTTGGCGTTAACAAATCGTTGTTTACCGCGCAAGAACAGGCCTGGATAGCACAGCACCCAGTAGTAACCACCATTTACGATAGCGACTGGCGACCAATCGAATTTATCGAAAATGGCCAGATGCGCGGTGTCGCCTATGGTTACCTGGAGGCAATCTCCAAGATCAGCGGCCTGCAATTTAAGCGCGCAAACGTTACCAACTGGAGCGAAGGTGATGCCGGTCTACTGGCCGGACGCATCGACATCGCGCCAACGCTATCCAGGACACAGCCCCCCCCGATATTGGACGGGCATATCATTTTCACCCGCGACTATTTCAGCGCCAGCATGGTGCTGGTCACCCGTCCGCACAACCACATCAGCTACTCGCTAAGCGACTTCAACGGCAAGACAGTCGCCTTCAAAAAGGGCAATTCCTACAAGGCGCTTATCCACGAGCGCTACCCGAAGGTGCGCATCCTGGAAGTAGCCAGCCCCGAGGAGGCATTACGCAGTGTCAGCGATGGTCGTGCCGATGCCGCACTGGATCTGGACTTCATCCTGCAGCCGATACTGCGCCGCCAATTCATCCATACGCTGGAAGTCGCCGGCATCATCACCGACATGCCGGTGGCCCTGTGCATCGGTTTGCGCAACGACCAGGTCATTCTGCGAGACATCCTGGACAAATCGCTGCAAGCCATCAGTGCCGAGGAGGCGAATGCCATCACCAACAGCTGGCTGGAAGAAAGCGACTATGGCAAGCCGACCATAATATCCATATGGAATTATCACGGCACCACCATACTGGCCATCACCGGCGGGCTGTTACTGATCATTCTGCTAGGCCTGCGTGCCGAGTATCACCGCCGTAAGGCCCGCCACAGCGAGCGCATGAAGGCCAACTTCGTAGCGGTGATGACCCACGAAATCCGCACACCGATGAATGCCATCCTGTCGGCAGTGGAGCTACTGGAAAAAACCCGGCTGGATGAAAAACAGCGCAGCCTGGTGAGCGTGGCCAGCACGTCTTCAGATGCACTGCTCTCACTGCTGAACGACATACTGGACATTGCCAAGCTGGAGGCCGGCAGCGTCCAGCTGGAGATCATCCCCACCCCCATGGTGGAATGGGTGCAGGAAACCCTGGGCATGATGCACCGGCGGGCCGATCAGAAAAACCTCACCCTGACCCTGGTCACCAACTTTGACCGCAAGCTCACCCTTGCGGTGGACCCAACCCGCCTGCGCCAAATCCTGGTGAATCTACTGACAAATGCCATCAAATTCACCGAGCACGGCGGTATCACCGTTGCCTTACGGTTTCAACCACCAGAGGGCAGAAGCAAGCTTGGCACTCTGGAACTGGAAGTTACCGATACCGGCATCGGTATCGCGCCCAAGGATCAGGAGCTGATCTTCAAACCCTTCCAGCAAGCAGACACCAGCACCACCCGGCGCTATGGTGGCACCGGGCTGGGGTTAAGCATTACCAACCAGCTTGCCCGCCTGATGCATGGCCGCATCACCTTGCACAGCGTGCCGGACGAAGGCTCCTCCTTCCTGGTATCGCTACCGGTGGGCATTGCCACCCCGGCAGCCACGGACGAACCCGAGCACACTCCTGCAGATAGCAGCACAAACCGGCCCGCTCGCCGCCCTTCCGTCCTGGTAATCGACGACCAGCCAGCCAACCTGGCAATGCTGGATGCGCAGCTGGAAGAACTGGGCTGCGATGCCACGTTATGCGACAACAGCCGTGATGGCTGGCAACTCAGTGCCGATGAACATTTTGACCTGATTCTGCTGGACTGCAATTTACCCGAAATGGACGGCTACACCCTGGCCAGCCGTATCCGCGAACGCGAAAAGCTGCAGGATCTGCACACCCCTATCCTGGCCATCTCCGCATCCGGCGACTTGGCACACCAGCAACGCGTTATAGATTGCGGCATGGACGGCCTGCTCCCCAAACCCATCCGCCTGAATGCCTTGCAGGCCATGCTGGAGCTGTGGTGCGACATGGACTTCTCGCAGCATGCGGCCAACCCCGCCAATGTGGCGCCGGACGAACTGGACCCGCTATACATCGACAGCCTCAACGACGACCTGGACGACCTGGCCAGCGCACTGAATGGACAGCAGCTGGAACTGGCCATCCACTACGCCCACCGCATCAAGGGTGCGGCGCTGTCCACCGACCACGACAGCATTGCCGAACTGGCCGCCAAGCTGGAACAGCACCTGCGCGAACAGCAGCTGGACGAACAATGCCAGCTCATGCTCAAAGCACTGCGCCAGGAAGCGCTGGCGCTGTTGAAGGCCATGGGCTGAGCGTCAGCCTGGCCGTAAACGACAATGCCGCCCTTTCGGGCGGCATTGTCGTGGCGACATCAGCAGCTGGTTTACACCACACCAGCCTCGTGTGCCTGTACATCGGCATGGTAGCTGGAGCGCACCATGGCGCCCACGGCAGCGTGCTTGAAGCCAACTTCGTAAGCCTTGTTCTCGAAGGCCTTGAACAGGTCCGGATGCACGTAGCGCAGCACCGGCAGATGGCCGTCGGTCGGCTGCAGATACTGGCCGATGGTGATCATGTCGATGTTGTGGGCACGCATGTCGGCCATCACTTCGTACACTTCCTCATCGGTTTCGCCCAGGCCCACCATGATGCCGGACTTGGTCGGCACTTCCGGACACAGCTTCTTGAACTCCTGCAGCAGCTGCAGCGAGTGCAGGTAATCCGCTCCCGGACGAGCCTGCTTGTACAGGCGCGGTGCGGTTTCCAGGTTGTGGTTCATCACATCCGGCGGGTTCTTGCTGAGGATGTCCAGCGCCAGCTCCAGGCGACCGCGGAAGTCCGGCACCAGCACTTCGATCTGGGTATTCGGCGACAGTTTGCGGATTTCGCTGATGCAGTCGGCAAAGTGCTGGGCACCGCCATCGCGCAGGTCGTCGCGGTCCACCGAGGTGATTACCACGTACTTGAGCTTGAGCGCGGCCACAGTTTCGGCCAGGTGTTTGGGCTCGTTCGGGTCCAGCGGGTTCGGGCGGCCGTGACCAACGTCACAGAACGGGCAGCGGCGGGTACAGATGTCACCCATGATCATGAAGGTGGCGGTACCCTTGCTGAAGCACTCGCCGATGTTCGGGCAGGTGGCTTCCTCGCACACGGTGTGCAGCTTCTGCTCGCGCAGGATCTGCTTGATCTCGTTGAAGCGCTGCCCGTTGGGCAGCTTGGCGCGGATCCACTCCGGCTTCTTGAGCTTTTCGTCCAGCGGCACGATCTTGATCGGAATGCGCGCGGTCTTGTCAGCGCCCTTGTGCTTTACGCCGGCCTGGTTGTCCAGTTTCATGCAGTCTCCTTCATCACCGTCAGGTTGCGTTCCAGGTGCGGCAGCAACTTTTCAGCAGTTTGCGTCACGGTAAGCGAAATACCGTGATTCTTCAATTGCGTCACCTTGAGGCCGGCATAGCCACAAGGATTGATCCAGCTGAACGGCGTCAGATCCATGTCCACGTTCAGGCTCAGGCCGTGATACACCGCGCCGTTCTTGATGCGCAAGCCCAACGAGGCGATCTTCTCGCCGGCCACGTACACACCTGGCGCGTTCACATCGCCATAGGCCTCGATACCCAGCTCGGCCAGCAGGTCGATCACCGACTGCTCGATGCGGCGCACCAGCTCGCGCACGCCAATACCCATGCGCTTGAAGTCGATCATCAGATACACCACCAGCTGGCCGGGGCCATGATAGGTCACCTGCCCGCCGCGGTCGCATTTCACCACCTCGATGCTGCTGGGCATGATCAGGTGTTCCGGCTTGCCGGCCAGACCCAGGGTGTATACCGGCGGGTGCTCCAGGCACCACAGCTCGTCCGGGGTATCGGCATTACGCTGGTCGGTAAAGGCCTGCATGGCCTGCCAGGTGGGGGTGTAGTCCACCAGTCCAAGGTGTTTGACGATGCGACTCATGGCTGCCTTACAGCACCCACTTCACCAGCGCGTGGCTGGTCAGCGAGCGATAGATGTTGTCCAGGTGTTCGCGCGAGGTGGCGGTAACGGTCACGGTCAGCGACACATACTTGCCGCTGGAGCTGTCGCGCGAGGCAATATGCGCATGTTCCAGATCCGGCGCGTGTACCCGCACCACTTCGTAAATGATGAGCTGGAAATCCGGGTGGCTCTCGCCCATCACCTTGATGGGGAAGCGGCAGGGAAACTCCAGTACATCGTTGATATCGGTTGCTTGCTTGCTCATATACGTCCTGTACTGCAAAGGGCACCTCGAAAAACGCCCGCTTTCGTCTCGATACTGCGTTGCTCACGGAAAATCCCTCCTTACATATCAATACATATGCTGCGTCGGGATTTTCCATTCGCGCCTTGTCTCGCTTAGAAAGCGGGGTTTTTCTAAGCGCCCGGAGGTTGGCCGCACCGGGCAGCTATCCACCCCATGTGCGGCCAGATGCAGGAATTACCAGCCCAGCCAGAGCTTGATGCTGTCCCACAGACGGCCGAAGAAACCGCCCTCTTCCACGCCTTTCAGCGCCACTACCGGCTGCTCGCTGATGACCTTGCCAGCCAGTGTCACGCTGAGCTTGCCTACCTGCTGGCCGGCTTTCACCGGTGCGATCAGCGGCTGCACGGTGCTCAGCTCGGCCTTCAACTGGCCAGCCTGGCCGCGCGGCACTGTGGCATAGACATCACGGGCAAAGCCCACCGACAGCGAGCCGGCGGCACCCTTGTACACCGCAACTTCCTTCACTGCCTTGCCGGCGGAGTACAGCTTGGGCGTTTCGAAGAACTGCAGCGCGTAGTTCAGCAGCTTGGAGCTTTCCACCGCACGCGCTTCTTCGCTGGCGGTACCCACCACCACCGACAGCACCCGACGGCCATCGCGCTTGCTGGAGGCAATCAGGTTGTAGCCTGCCGAATCGGTATGCCCGGTCTTCATGCCGTCCACGTTCGGATCGCGGTACAGCAGCAGGTTGCGGTTCGGCTGGGTGATGTTGTTGTAGCTGAATGACTTGATCGAGTAGATCGGATAGAACTCGGGGAAGTCGCGGATGATGGCGCTGGACAAGGTGGCCAGGTCACGGGCGGTAGTGTAGTGCTGCGGGTCCGGCAGGCCGGTGGCATTGCGGAAGCTGGTGGCGCTCATGCCCAGGCGCTTGGCCTCGGCAGTCATCATCTGCGCAAACACCTGCTCGCTGCCGGCAATCGCTTCGGCCAGCGTCACGCAGGCATCGTTGCCGGATTGCACGATCATGCCCTTGATCAGGTCATCGACCTTGGCCGGCACTTTCGGGTCCAGGAACATGCGCGAGCCTTCCTGTTTCCAGCCATGTTCGGAAACGGTCAGCATCTGGTCCAGGCTCAGGCGCTTCTCTTTCAGTGCCTTGAACGTCAGGTAGGCAGTCATCAGCTTGGTAAGCGATGCCGGCTCAATGCGCGAATCCGGATCGCGTGCTGCAATTACCTGACCGCTGTAGAAATCGGTAACAAAATAGGCTTTGCCGGCAATTTCCGGCACCGGCGGGACAAACCCGGCGGCGGCTTGCGCCAGGGTAGTCAGCGACAGCGCCGCTGCCAACATGATGGAGGTGGTGGTTTTCTTCATTGGAACATCTATTGGGTGAGTTGCCGCAAAACAGCCCGCCATTATACACGGCGATAGCCGCCTGCCCTGCCCTGCGGCGTACAAAAAATGCACGACGGCCCGGCACTGCCGTCGCATCGGGAACGGTGCAGACCAGCCATGGCCGCCGCAAGTTTCCCGGCCTGCCAACAAAGCCATGCCGACACTGGCATTGCAGTGCACAAACTGGTCCCGTTCAAGCATTCCCCGCGCCGGAGGTTCCTGCTACTCTGGCCGTTCAGGGACAAAAAATACGGAATCACCACATGTCGCACCCCAAGGATTATCTGGAACGCATCCTGACCGCCAACGTCTACGACGTGGCCATCGAAAGCCCGCTGGACCTTGCGGCCAACCTCAGCCGCCGTACCGGCAACACCATTCTGCTCAAGCGCGAAGACTTGCAGCCGGTGTTCTCGTTCAAGCTGCGCGGCGCCTACAACAAGATGTCCAAGCTCACTGCCGAGCAGCGTGAGAAAGGCGTGATTACCGCCAGCGCCGGCAACCACGCCCAGGGCGTAGCGTTGTCCGCGCAGCGCCTGGGCTGTGAAGCCATCATCGTGATGCCGGTAACCACCCCGCAAGTGAAGATCGACGGCGTCACCCGCCGCGGCGGCAAGGTGGTGCTGTCCGGCGAATCGTTCAGCGATGCCTACCAGCACGCCATGACGCTGGTAGCCGAAACCGGCAAGACCTATATCCCGCCGTTCGACGACCCGGACGTGATCGCCGGCCAGGGCACCATCGGCATGGAGATACTGCGCCAGCACCCCGGCCCCATCGATGCGGTATTCGTTGCCATCGGCGGTGGCGGCCTGGCCGCCGGTGTGGCCAGCTACATCAAGCGCCTGCGCCCGGAGACCAAGATCATCGGCGTGCAGCCGGTGGATTCCGACGCCATGAAGCAGTCGATCGCAGCCGGTCACCGCGTGGAGCTGAAAGATGTGGGCCTGTTCGCCGATGGCGTGGCGGTAAAGCTGGTGGGCGAGGAAACCTTCCGCATCTGCCGCGAACTACTGGACGAGATCATGCTGGTGGACACCGACGCCATCTGCGCCGCCATCAAGGACATCTTCGAGGACACCCGTTCCATTACCGAGCCAGCCGGCGCGCTGGCTGTGGCAGCCGCCAAGGCCTACGTGGAGCGCGAAGGCTGTAGCGGCAAGACGCTGGTGGCGATCAACTGCGGCGCCAACATGAACTTCGACCGCCTGCGACACGTGTCGGAGCGCTCCGAGCTTGGCGAGCGCCGCGAAGCCATCATCGCGGTGACCATCCCTGAGAAGCCGGGCAGCTTCAAGAAATTCTGCAGCGTGATCGGCAACCGCAACATCACCGAGTTCAACTACCGTTTTGCCGACCCCAGCATCGCCCACGTCTTCGTTGGCGTGCAGATCAGCGGCAAGGATGACGTTGGCCGCATCGTCGACGACCTGCGCGCCAACGAGCTGGAAGGCCTGGACCTGACCGACAACGAGCTGGCCAAGCTGCATATCCGCCACCTGGTGGGCGGCCACGCGCCACAGCTGAAGGACGAGCGCGTGCTGCGCTTCGAGTTTCCGGAGCGCCCGGGCGCGCTGATGCGTTTCCTGGAAGCGATGCACACCAACTGGAACATTAGCCTGTTCCACTACCGCAACCACGGCGCCGACTATGGCCGCGTGCTGATCGGCATCCAGGTGCCGGCGGATGACGATGCCGCCTTTGCCAGCTTCCTCGACAATCTGGGCTACCCGTGGGTGGAAGAAACCGACAACCCGGCCTACAAGCTGTTCCTCGGCAAGACACTGCGCTGAGCGTGACGTAAAATCATGCGGCCAACTGTCCAAGGTTGGCCGCATTTCTATTCTGGAGACCGCAGCACATGATCAAGGCCGTACTGTTTGACCTTGACGGCACCCTGGCCGACACCGCCCGCGATCTGGGCGCCGCCCTCAACCGCCTGCTGGCCGAGGAAGGTCTGCCGCCGCAGCCGTACGAGGCAGTGCGCCCGATCGCCAGCCACGGCGCACGTGGCCTGGTGAGCCTGGGCTTCGGCATCGACAAGAGCCACCCGCGCTTCGAGGAATACCGGCTGCGTTTCCTGGATCACTACGAGCACAGCTTCGCCGACAAGACCGTGCTGTTCGACGATATCAACCCGCTGATCGACGCGCTGCAGGCACGCCAGCTGCAGTGGGGCATCATCACCAACAAGCCGATGCGCTTTACCGATCGCCTGGTGCCGGCACTGCCGTTTGCCTGTGCGCCGGCGGTGGTGGTGAGCGGCGACACCGTGGGCGTGGCCAAGCCGGACCCGGCGCCGATGCTGCACGCGGTACAGCAGCTGGGCGTGGCACCGGAAGAATGCCTGTACGTGGGCGATGCCGAGCGCGACATCCAGGCCGGCCGTGCAGTCGGCATGAAAACCGTGCTGGTGAACTGGGGCTACATTTCGGACGACGACGACACCGCCAGCTGGCAGGCCGACTTCGCCATCGACCAGCCGCTGCAACTGCTGCAGCACCTGTAAGAGCCTGTTCACGATCTGCTACGCGTCGGCGATACGGCGTGAATTCGCCTCAGGTATGCGCATTGACTACTTGTCAACTCCGCGCGCCTCAGTTTCCGCCTTGTCCCGCTCTAGCTCGCTAGTTCGTGAACACGCGCTAAGCCAGCCACAGCGGCTGAGGGCAAATACCGCCGGCCGCTGCGGGCCCGGCCCTTCCGATTGGGCACCTCGAAAAACTCCCGCTTTCGTTGCGACACTGCGTTGCTCATGAAAAATTTCTCCTTACATATCAAATATATGCTGCGTCGAAATTTCTCACTCGCGCCTTGTCTCGCTTAGAAATCCGGGTTTTCGAGGCGCCCGATTACCAAGCGTGCATGGCCGCTGCGACGTGCCAAGGCTTCACTCCTGCAACACCGCAAAGCCATAGCCACCACGGCCGCGTGCCTTTACCTGGTACATGGCGCGATCGGCACTGACCAGCAGGGCCGCAGGCGAAGCACCGTCATCCGGAAACAGGCTGATGCCGACGCTGGCACCAACGCGCAGGGTGATACCCTGGAACGGAATGCCCAGCGACAGCTGCTCCAGCAGCTTGATGACAATATTGATGATGTCCTGCCGTGAGCCAGGAACATCCAGCAGGATCACGAATTCATCACCGCCAAGCCGCGCCACGGTATCCACCGCCCGCACCGACTGCCGCAGCCGGTGCGCCACTTCCATCAGTACGATGTCGCCGGCATCGTGGCCCCAGCCATCATTGATATCCTTGAAATTGTCCAGATCGATGAACAGCAGGGCCAGCTGCTCATCGTGGCGCCTGGCACGGCTGATCGCCAGGTCCATCCTGTCCTGCAACATCCGGCGGTTGGGCAGCCCGGTAAGCGGATCGTACTGCGCCAGCTGCTGCAGCTGCTGCTGGCTGGCCTGCAGCGAATCCATCTGCTCGCCGATCTGCTGTTGCATCTGCCGGAAGCTGCGCGCCAGCTCACCGATTTCATCGTCGCGCGCCACTGGCAGTTCGCTGGTACCTTCGCCACGGCCAAAGCGCTGGGCAGCATCGGTCAGCTGCCGTAGTGGCCGCAGTGCCAGTCTAGCCAGCAGCATGGCCACCAATATGCCCAACAGCCCCAGCACCAGCACACTGACCAGAATCAGCTGGCCAAAGCGCTGCGCCCCTTCACGGGCACTGGACAGCGGCTGCGCCAAGCCCACGAACAGCTGCCGCTCTTCCGATCGCGGCCCCAGCGGCTGCTGGACAAAGGCCAGCAATGCGGACTGCAGCGCACCGCTGCCAGCCACATCCTGAAACACTACCCGGCTCTGCCGGCCATCCACCAGCGCAGCAGTAGCCGCGAACTCTTCCTGGATCAGCACCCGCCGCCCACGATCAAAGCCGAACACCTTGGCATGATCCGGATGCAGCAGAATATCGCCGTCGCCATTGGCCAGAAACAAGCGGAAATCCGCAGGCAGATCCACGGCCAGCAAGGCAAACATGCCGTCCACATCCAGGTTGATCACCACCACGCCCAGCGGCTTGCCTTTGTCATCCTCCACCGGCATGGCCAGCTGCATCGATGGGCGCTCGGCACCGGCATGCACACCGCGCTCATGGTTGATGGTGATACGCGACATGTAGACGCTGCCTGGCGGCTGCTTCAGCGTTTCGGAGACATAGGAAAAGTGACCTTTTTCCTGCAGATCGTCATCGGCCACCCGCACGAACGATGCCCCCTGCCGATCCACCCGCACCCGTTCCAGGCCAAAATCGGCGGCGGAAATCAACCGGATCTGGAAGTAGGCCGGATTGGCCCGCATCATCAGTTCGAACAGCTCATCCAGCTGCTGTCGGCTGCCGGCATCCCCCTGTCGCAGCATGCTCCGGGCTGCCGGGTGCCGTGCCAATATCTGAAGATTGCGCACCACCTCCTGCAAGCCGGTGTCGATTCGTCTCCCCAGCACCTGGGTTGCTGCCAGCAAGGACTGCTGCGATGCCTCCACCAGCAACTGGCGACTGACACCATAGCTGTAGGCACCGGTCAGCGCGGCCGCCGTCACCCCGACTACGGCCAACAGGATGGCAAGCTTGACCGCAATGCCTGACTTCATGGTTGCAGAACCTTGCCGGCTCGATCCCCGGCCAGAATGCGTGCCCACAGCTTGTCACGCCGCTCGGCGCTTTCCGGCGGCTGCAACCAGACAATGCGGGCGTTGTGCTTGAAATAGGGTGATGCCGAGGTGGTATTGGCCAGGCCCTGGCGCTGCAGCAGCACCCGGCCCGGCATGTCTTCCAGCAAGTAGTTGATCCAGCGTGCCGCCAGCTGCGGGTCGCGCGCCTTGCGGCTTACCGCCCAGCAGTCCAGCCAGGCCAGCGCACCCTCGCGCGGGATGGCATAGCCGGCATCCACTCCGGCCGCCTTCAGCAACTGCACCTGCTGCGAGCCAAAGTTGGCAAACATCAGCGCGGCATGGCGCTCCTTGAACATGGCAACAGACTCTGCCGGCCCGGTGTAGAAACCGCTGACATTGCGCCGCAGTGCAATCAGCTGCGACACCACCGCAGGCAGCTGCGCCGGGGCAATGCGAAATGGCGACGCAAAACCAAGTGACTGGGCTGCCAGCGAGAAATTGTGCACCCCGCCGTTATAGGCAATGACCTTGCCCTGGTAGCGGCGGTCCCATAACGCGGCGATGCTGTCCGGGGGCTGCGGCAGCTGACGTCGATCGTAGATCAGCCCCATCTCGGAATAGGTATAGGGAATGGCGTAGCTCTGGCCGGCATGAACCAGCCCCGGGATGTCCTGACGCTGCCGGAAACGGGGTAACTGCCTTGCCAGGTTGGGAATGTCCGCCGGGTCGATGGCGGCAACCAGTCGCTGCTGGATATAGCGCTGCAATTCAGCGGTATTCACCGCCATGACGTCGAAATCAGCGCCCTCATTGTGGCTGAAGCGCTGCCACAGCTCGGTATCGGACTCGACCAGCGTGACCTCCACCTTGCTGAAAGTGCGTTGCTCGAACTCGCGCACTACGTCGGCATCGGCATAGCCTGGCCACGCCAGCACCCGCAGCACTGCTTCGGCCTGCGCCGGTACAACGCTGGCCAGCAAGCACAGCCCTACGACAAGTTGCTCCCATTGCAAGCGCTGCATGACAGAATCTTTCCAGTAGATTGGCTCTTGCAGGCGCCATGCCACACCGTCGGCCTGCCTTGCCACGAAAAATTAAGGATACTCTTAACTTAATATCACTGCTTAAATGCAAGCTACAAGCTGAGCGCTACAACTTTAAAACCCATTCGCAAAAATACACCATTGGCATTAAAAAAATCCAATTAATGCATAAGGCAACATAAAGGCTGCCGTGCTGGATTTTGCCGTTGGCCGCACTATTGTTGTGAAGAAGGCATCACTTCCCGATGCCGGCACAGGGGGACCGCAGCATGGCAGACCTGTTCGACAATCCGATGGGGCTGATGGGGTTCGAGTTCGTCGAATTCGCCGCCCCCGACAACGACACGCTGGAGCCGATATTGCGCATGCTGGGCTTCAGCAAGGTGGCGCACCACCGCTCCAAGGATGTCGATCTGTACCGCCAGGGCGGCATCAACTTCATCGTCAACCGCGAGCCACGCAGCCAGGCCGCCTATTTCGCCGCCGAACATGGCCCTGCGGCCTGTGGCATGGCATTTCGCGTGCGAGATGCTCACCATGCCTACAACCGGGCACTGGCGCTGGGAGCACAACCGGTGGAGATTCCCACCGGCCCGATGGAGCTGCGCCTGCCCGCCATCAAGGGTATTGGTGGCGCGCCGCTGTACCTGATCGACCGTTTCGAGGACGGTAAGTCCATCTACGACATCGATTTCGAGTTCCTGCCTGGTATCGACCCGCACCCCACCGGCCATGGTTTCAAGCTGATCGACCACCTGACCCACAATGTCTATCGCGGCCGCATGGCCTACTGGGCCGGCTTCTACGAGCGGCTGTTCAACTTCCGAGAAATTCGCTACTTCGACATCAAGGGTGAATACACCGGCTTGACTTCACGCGCCATGACTGCGCCCGATGGCTTGATTCGCATCCCCCTGAACGAAGAAGGCGGCTCCGGCCATGGCCAGATCGAGGAATTTCTGATGCAGTTCAACGGCGAGGGCATCCAGCACATTGCTCTGTTGTGCGACGACTTGCTGGCAAGCGTAGACCGCCTGCGTGCCGCCGGCGTGCCGCTGATGACGGCGCCGCCCGCCACCTACTACGAAATGCTGGACGAACGCCTGCCAGGCCACGGCGAGCAGGCCTCCTCCTTGCAGACACGCGGCATTCTGCTGGATGGCAGTACGGACAATGGCCAGCGCCGCCTGCTGCTGCAGATTTTCTCGCAAACATTGCTGGGGCCAGTGTTCTTCGAATTCATCCAGCGCAAGGGGGACGATGGCTTTGGCGAGGGCAATTTCAAGGCATTGTTCGAATCCATGGAGCGAGACCAGATCCGCCGCGGCGTGCTGAAACCCGATTAGCGCCCCCCGGCCAGGAAAGCCCCTGTGAGCACACTCACCAACAACAAGCTCAACCTGTTACTACTCGTCATTGCCGTGGCAACCCTGTTGTGCGGCCTGCTGCTGCACTTGCTGCAGGCTACACAAACGGCCGGCCATATCTGGCTGGCCGGCACACTCCCCATCCTGACAGCCCTGCTGTATGACACGCTGAAGAATCTGCTACAGCGCAAGGCAGGGGTCGATATCCTGGCCCTGCTGTCGATCGTGCTGGCACTGTGGCTGGGAGAAATGTTGACCGCCGCGGTAATCAGCCTGATGCTGGCCAGCGGCCGCGCACTGGAAGACTATGCCGCGGCACAAGCGCAGCGGGAAATGAGCGCCTTGTTGCAGCACGCGCCCCGCTTCGCCCACCGCTTCCAGGCCGGAGAGTGGCACAAGATCGAGATCCAGGACATTGCCAGCGGTGACCGCCTGCTGGTACGCAGTGGCGAAGTGGTACCCGCCGACGGCAACCTGCTCTCCAATGCATTACTGGATGAATCCACCCTCACCGGCGAACCCTTGCCAGTAAACCGTGCCGCCGGCGAGTCGATAGCCAGCGGCAGCCTGAACGCCGGCCAGCCATTCGAGTTGCTGGCCACGGCAAGCAGCGATCGCAGTACCTTTGCCGGCATCGTGCAACTAATGCGCGAAGCCCGGCAGCAACAGAGCCCCTCCGCCCGTCTGGCGGATCGCTACGCACTGCTGTTCATTCCCCTCACCCTGTTCATTGCGCTGTTCGCCTGGCTGCTCAGCCATGACCTGAACCGGGTACTGGCCGTGCTGGTGGTGGCCACGCCCTGCCCGCTGATCCTGGCGGTACCGGTAGCCATTGTTTCCGGCATGTCCAGCTGCGCACGCCGAGGCGTGCTGGTAAAGAACGGCGCCGCGCTGGAGCGCCTGGCGCAAGCCAATTCCCTGTTCTTCGACAAGACCGGCACCCTTACCGGTGGCCATGCCCGACTGGCGGTGATCCAGGTATCCGCGGGCATCAAGGCTGACAATGTGCTGTGGTTGGCCGCATCACTGGAGCAGGCCTGCAATCACGTGCTGGCAGAATCCATCGTCACCGCCGCGCGTGAACGCAACATCTCCCTGGCCCTTCCCGTCAACGCGGAAGAATCCGCCGGCGCCGGTATACGTGGCGAAATCGCCGGCCACCAGGTAGCGGTCGGCTCCTACGACTATGTCAGCAACCAGGCGGTACCGGCGCCATGGAGCCCGCTGTTCCTGCAGCGCCTGGCCTATGACGGCGCCAGCGGCGTGTTTGTCAGCATGGACGGCATCATGGTCGGCGCATTGCAACTGGTGGACCGCCTGCGACTGGACAGCCCACGCGCGCTACGGCGACTCGCCCTGGCCGGGCTGGCCCATATCGTGATGCTCACCGGGGATCGCAAGGATATCGCCAGCACCCTCGGCAACCAGCTGGGAGTCAGCGAGGTGCTGGCAGAACAGACACCAGCGGACAAACTGAATGCCATCCGCAAGGCACGTGAGCAAGGCGTGGTAGTGATGGTGGGCGACGGGGTGAACGACGCCCCGGCACTTGCCGCCGCCGACGTAGGCGTGGCCATGGGCGCCCACGGCGCCGCAGCCGCGGCGGAAGCCGCCGACATCGTACTGCTGGTGGACAGGCTGGACCGCTTGGTGGAGGCGCTGCACATGGCGCGGCGCGCCAGACGCATTGCCGCGCAGAGCGTCATTGCCGGCATGGGGCTCTCGATCATCGCCATGCTGGCAGCCGCCGCCGGCTACCTGCCCCCCATCAGTGGCGCCATTCTGCAGGAAGTGATCGATGTGGCGGTGATACTGAATGCGCTGCGCGCGCGCCAGACGCCACGCGGCGGCGACAGCCAGCTGTCGATCCAGGATGCCGCCCAGCTTTCGGCAGAGCACCGCGAGCTGGAACCGATCCTGGCGGAAGTTTCCACCCTGGCCGACCGCCTGCCGGATCTGCCCGGCCCGCAGGCACTGGACGAGCTGCGCACCCTGTTTGAAAGCCTGAACCGGCAGCTGCTGCCGCATGAGCAACAGGAAGACCACGAGCTATACCCGCAGCTGGCACGCAAAATGGGAGGCGACGACCCGATGGCCGCCATGAGCGGCACCCATCGCGAGATATTCCGCATCACCCGCCTGCTGGAGCAATTGATACACGACCTGCCAGCCAGCGGCCCACCACCGCATGCCACCCAGGAGCTGCAGCGCCTGCTGTACGGCCTGGACGCCATACTGCGCCTGCATTTCGCCCAGGAGGAAGAGCTGTATCACAGCCTCAGCAATGGGGCCTGAATCCACAGCAGGCACATTGGACGCCACCATTTCAAACAAAAGGCCGCATCAGATACTGACGCGGCCAGGGAAAACGGGCAGATGGTGACTAGGCAACTTCATGTATCACATCCCTGCTGGACATGACTTCATCAATCAGGTACTCGATCTCGCAAGGCTTGCTGAGTAAATCTCCTTGCACACAAGACACACCAGCCCGATAGGCGAATTGCATTTGAATAGTAGTTTCAGGATTGCAGGCAATCACGCTGCAATTCAGATCGGAAAGAATAGTCACGATGTCTTTGAGTGCATTCTGGAATTTTGACTCATAGCACCACTGCAGGAATGGCTTATCTATCTTGATGAAACGGGGCAAGGTCGTAATCACCTGAAACAGGCCATTGCCATAGTGGCCAAAATTATTCAGCGCCAATTCTCCACCTTGTGACATTAGCCGCTTGATTACCGGGTGTGCATCGACATCTTCGGCACGCTGATGGATATCTACCTGCACTACGATCTTGATACCCAGCGCCTGGCTTCTTTCCCCGAGAAAGCCCAGCAAGTCTCGGGCGTGATCAAGGCAGTCATCGGTCAGGGTGATGAAAAGCCGTTTGATGTTGAGCCTGGCAATGCTTTCCAGATCACTCATCACATGCAGCAGCGCATGGCGCAGCATTTTTATGTAGTTATCGTAATGCTTGGCTTTTGAATTGACCTGAAAGTCCGCTGGCAGCAAATAGACCTCCAGCCCCAGCATCACGTCATTTACCTGGAAAATGGGCTGGTAGCGTGGTCGGAAAACCTTGTCCATGATGGATCCTTGGTGGCATTTCTATCCGACCAATATAGGTTTCAATGAACGTCACGACTTTCAACAATACTCATGAAGTATCAGTAACGTTTAACCAGGGAACTTATTCCTGCCGATGTGAAACGCCAGCCAGAAGCAACCGCGGCAGACTGGCAAAGCAATATGCAAGCACACAAGGCGTCAAGGCATGCAGAAAGCATTGCGGGCAAGGGCAACCACGCTGGACACCCCGGCAATGGAAGCTGATGTGAAGGGGAAACAACGGTGAAGTGAAGACGGAAGCCGCCCGCGTGCTAGCGGTGGATGGCAGCGGGAAGCCACTCGGGCCACCAGCCATCCGCCTGCTGCATGCGCGCGTTCAATGCGACACCCGGCACGCCAAGCAACTCTCCATCCGCGCCAAGCAGTACTGGCCAATCATTGCGCAGCAGTGCCGGAACACCGTGTTCCTGGAACAATTTCTTCAGCGATTTGTGGCCAACGGCAAGTGACAGCGTCGCGCCGGGTTGCCGGGAATGAAGATAGACAGCTCGGCCTTGCCAGTCGGCGGGCAGGCCTCGGCCGCGCAGCCAGCGCAGCATGCCATGCTCGCCCTGCCAGCTTTCACCAACCCGGCACAGCTGCGGCCAAGGGGCGGCATGATCGACTACCCGTAGCAAACCAAGCACTTGCCGATAGCAGAACAATTCGACACCAGGCAGTGCCAGTCTGGCTGCTTGCCCTGCAGCCAGGGCGGCCAGCAGTGCATCCAGCGCCTCCGGCGTCGCTGCCGATACGGACTGCCGCGCCAACCAGCACACCAGTAGGTTACGTTGCCGTGGCAGGCTCAGCTGCAGCAGCGCCGGCACCGACAGGCCTGCCCCGCTCGCAACTTGCTGCAGGTCCAGCGCAGCCATGTCATCAAGAATCGACGCGGCATCGGCCATGCGCTGCGCGCTGCGCTGCAGTTGCGCATCCAGTTGCGGCAGCCGTTGCCGTAAGGCCGGCAGGGTATGCAGCCGCAGATGGTTGCGCAGATAGTTGGCCGTATCGGCGTTGGAGTCATCTTCCACCCACTGAAGGCAATGTGCTTCGGCATACTGCTGCAGCTGGCTGCGACCAAGTTTCAATAACGGGCGCCACAACAATTTTCCCTGCCAGTCGCGGCTCACCGGCATGGCAGCAAGCGCGCGCGGACCGCCGCCGCGCAGCAGCTGCAGCAATACGGTTTCGGCCTGATCATCGGCATGCTGTGCCAAGGCAATCACCCTTGCCGGCGATGCGGCCAACACCTGGTAGCGAGCTTCGCGCGCCACCGCCTCCAGGCTCTGCCCACCCGCACGCTGCAAACTCACATGCTCGACACGCAGCGGCACTTGGTACTGCGCGCACAGTTGGCCGCAGAATACCGCCCAGTCATCGGCATGCTGGCTGATGCCGTGATGCACATGCACGGCACTGACCGCAGGGCCACCGGCTTCGTCACGCCAGCGACACAGCAGGTGCAGCAACACGCAGGAATCCAGCCCGCCCGAGAGGGCCAGCTCCAAATGACAAAGGCCGGACAAGTTGTCCGGCCAGTGGGCAATCAGCTGTGCAAGCAGATCAGGCTGCATCTTCCTTGAAGCGGCCATAGCTCATCAGGCGATCGAAGCGGGTTTTCAGCAGCTCGGTCACATCGCGGCTGGCAGCTTCCTTAAGTTGCTCCTGCAGTACGCGCTTGAGAGCAGCCATCATCGCCGGATGGTCACGGTGCGCGCCGCCCAGCGGCTCGTTGATCACGCGATCGATCAGGCCCAGCGATTTCAGGCGTGACGCGGTAATGCCCAGCGCTTCTGCCGCATCGGCTGCACGTTCGGCCGTCTTCCACAGAATGGAAGCACAGCCTTCCGGCGAAATCACCGAGTAGGTGGAGTACTGCAGCATATTAACGTAGTCGCCCACGGCAATTGCCAGCGCACCACCGGAACCACCCTCACCGATCACGGTGACGATTACCGGCACCTTCAGGCGGGTCATTTCGTACAGGTTGCGGCCAATGGCCTCGGACTGGCCGCGCTCTTCGGCGCCGATACCCGGGTAGGCGCCCGGGGTATCAACAAAAGTAATGATCGGCAGGCCAAATTTCTCGGCAGTACGCATCAGGCGCAGCGCCTTGCGATAGCCTTCCGGGCGCGGCATGCCAAAGTTGCGGTAGATCTTTTCCTTGGTATCGCGGCCCTTCTGATGACCAATCACCATTACCGGCTGGCCATTGAAACGCGCCAGGCCACCCACGATGGCCGGATCATCGGCAAAAGCGCGGTCGCCGTGCAGTTCCTGAAAGTCGGTAAACAGGCTGCCAATGTAATCCAGGGTATACGGGCGTTGCGGGTGACGCGCCACGATGGCGATCTGCGAAGGCGTCAGTTTGCTGTACAGCGTCTTGGTCAGTTCCTGACTCTTCTTCTGCAAGCGGGCAATCTCTTCCGAGATATCGAGGACGGAATCGTCTTGGACGAAACGCAGTTCCTCTATCTTGTTCTCGAGCTCGGCAATCGGCTGCTCAAAATCAAGAAAGGTCGGCTTCATGCTTAGGTTCCGATTAGGGACAATCGGGCAATGATACATGAGCAGTTTGCATCACGCACCACCCTGTCCGACAAAATGCCGAGGGCATCAGTGATAGCAAAAACAGCTGCTTGAAAATTTGCATGCAGAAATTTGCGCACAACCCTTGCAGGCCCGCCGTTGCTGTGTTTTAATTCGCCTCCTCGCTGAACGACGCAGCTAAAAAGCAGCGATTCAGCAAGCAGATTTCAGGGCGTTTAGCTCAGTTGGTAGAGCGTCTGCCTTACAAGCAGAATGTCGGCGGTTCGACTCCGTCAACGCCCACCAAGCTTTAGGTTGGAGCGGTAGTTCAGTTG